>DATIVP010000001.1:0-2854 GCA_035465755.1 Acidimicrobiales bacterium
GCCGGCGCCGCGGCGGATCGACGGCGAGGTCCTCGAGACCTTCGACCATCACCGAAGCCACTTCGACGCCCGCTTTCGAACGAGTCCGTAGAGGACCATGGTGACGGCCAGCACGAGGAACATGCCCAGTCCGATGGCGTAGCCGACATTCTCCTGACCCGAGAGCGCGTTGCCGGCGAGCAGGTTGCCGATCTGGATCGGCGCGAGGGTGATAGTGCCCGCGGTGAGCGTCTGGGCGGTCGCGTAAGCGGCGAACGCGCTGCCAAAGAGCAAGAGCATGCCGCCGAGCACCGAGGGCATCAGCACGGGCACGCCCACGTGGCGCCAGTAGCGCCACGACGAGGCTCCCATGTTCGAGGCGGCCTCGCGCCACGACTCGCGAAGCCCACTGAGTGCTGGTGTGATGACAAGCACCATCAAGGGGATCTGGAAGTACATGTAGACGACAACGACGCCGTAGAAGGAGTACAGGTTGAATCCCAAGTTGGACAAGTTGACGTGCACGAATGACAGCCACGTCGTCAGCACACCGTTGAAGCCGAGCGTCGCGATGAACATGAACGTGAGGTTGATCCCGCCAAAGTTGGCGAGCACGCCCGACGCGGTGGCGACGAGACGGCGCAGCACGCCGCTGCGCGAGGTGAGGATCGCGTAGGCGAGGAAGAGACCGAGGATCCCTGGAATCACCGAGGTGATCACCGCGAGCAGAATCGAGTTCTTGAAGCCGAGGAGGTACGTTCCGTGGCTCACCAACGTGACGTTCGCCGTCGTGAGCTTGCCCTTGGGGTTGCGGAAGGCGTAGTCGATGACCGCGAGGATCGGGATGCCGAGGCCGAGGAAGGTGTAGAGGAGGAAGGGTGACACGGCAAGCGCCGGGAGCAACCCGCGCGCCAGCCGCCGCCGGGGTGTGACAACGCTGGTCTCCGCGTCGGGCGAACCCGACGCGGAGACCAGCGAGTCAAAGGGGAGAGATCCCGACACTGATTACGGACCTGAGGTGACCTCGGTCGGCCAGTTCGCCGCCACGACGGTCCCGGCGTTGGTGATCTGCTTCTGCGTCGGGTACTGCACGCCCTTGGTGGGCGCCTTGGGCAGTGCGGCCAGCAGCTTCGCCGGCGCCAGCTTGTGCGCCGTCATGTAGGCGAGCTCCACCGGACGGGCCATGCCCGCGAGCCAGAGGTTCTGACCCTGGTTGGAGTAGAGGAACTCCTCCCACAGACGGGCCGCGGCCGGGTCCGGCGCGCTGGCGCTGATGGCCTGGGTGTAGTACTCGGCCATCGCGGCGTCGCTCGGAATCACGACCTTCCACTTGTCCTTGTAGCCGGGCAGCGCGTTGATCTCACTGGCCTGGAGGTAGTCCCACCAGATGATGATGTTGGTCGCCCCGCTCTGGACCGTTGACGGGCCCGCCACGGTCGGCACGAAGTTGCCCGCCTTGTTGAGCGCCTGGAAATAGTCGACGCCGGCCTTCACGTTGTTGAGCGAACCCTTGTTGGCAATCGCGGCCGCCATGACCGCGGCCAACGCTGAACTTGACGCCGTCGGGTTGTTGTTGATGCCGATCTTGTAGCCCTGCCCGGTCGCCAGCATCTGCTGGAAGGAGGTCGGGCACTTGGTGACGACACTCGAGTCACAGCCGATCGCCACGAAGCCGCCGTAGTCGTCGAACCAGTAGCCCGCACCCTGCTTCAACGCCGCCGGGATGCGCGACCAGGTCGCGACCTTATAGGGCGCCAGGAGTCCCTTGCCCTGGGCGGTGATGGCGAAGTTCGTGCCCACGTCGATCACGTCGGGCGCGGTCGAGCGACCCTTGTCGGCGATCAGCGCGTTGATCTCATCCTGGCTGGATCCGTCGGGGTTCACCGAATTCACCTTGATGTGATACTTCTTCGCGAAGGTGCTGATAATGGTGCCGTAGTTGGCCCAGTTGGCCGGCAACGCGATCACGTTCAGCTTGCCTTCCTTCTGCGCCGCCTTGATGAGCGCTGACATTGAGGTCGGTCCCGAGGTCGACAGCGTCTTCACCTTCGCCCAGTTCACCGACGTCGCACCACTAGCGGGCGCTACCGAACCCGAGACGGCGACGGCAAGCAGGCTCGCTGACGTCATCCCGGCGGCGAGCGCCGCCCTCATCTTCTTTGATGCCATAGACATGCCTCTCTTCGAACTCGAGCCACCTTTCTGGTGACTCGGGCCAAGAGTAGTGGACAACGCTCGGCGTTTCCTGGCCGACGAGGTCAATTCCCGGTGACGTCACATGAACGAGGAGTGACGGTGTCGTCACGCAAGAGATCCTCAGGGATTGCGACGACAGACGGCGAGCATGTTCGGTCTCAGCGCGTCTGCGAGAGGCACTCCGCCACGTAACGCAAGGCGGCGGACCCCCCGCGAAGGGGGTCCGCCGCTTCAGTCTTGCGTTGCGAATCAGGTCAGCGCTGAATGTACGTCACCCTCGTCACCTGGCCGTGGGAGAAGACCAGCGTGAGGGTGTGAACTCCCTTGCGAACGTTGCGAGCCACGATCACCGAAACCACGAGTTGGCGACCGTTGTCATGGTGCACCAGGACACGTGTGCCGCCGGCGTTGCTCGTGATCCGCGGCTGCCCGTAGAAGCCAACGCCGACGATGGTCACTTCCGTACGCGCACCGGTGTGCACGACGCCAACCACGCGGACCGCGTGCGGCGCGGGCCGAGGAGTAGGTGGCGGCGTGGGACTGGCCGCAAAGGTGATGGTCGTCGCCGTCGACGAAACGGGCAGGTAACTGGAGTCACCGGCCTTGTTCGCGGTTACGGTGCAGGTGCCACCCGTCGTCGCCGAAAGGACGGCGCCACTCAGCGAACAGTTGGCCGTTC
>DATIVP010000002.1:0-1939 GCA_035465755.1 Acidimicrobiales bacterium
TGCCCAGTGTCGTCGACGGTCACATGCACTACGACCTCTCGCCCGAGGCGCTCGGCGAACACCACGCGAAGTTCGTCGGCGAGTACGGCATCTCGATCGTCGGCGGGTGCTGCGGTACGACGCCGGCGCACCTGGCCGCAGTCGTCTCGGCCGTCGCCGACCTGACGCCGGCGAAGCGCTCACCCGTGCTCGAGCCGGCCGTGGCGTCGATCTACTCGACGACCACCTACGACCAGGACCGTTCGGTGCTGCTCGTGGGCGAGCGCACCAACGCGAACGGCTCCAAGAAGTTCCGCGACGCCATGCTCACCGGCGACTGGGACACGTGCGTGGCCATCGGGCGCGACCAGATTCGCGAGGGAGCCCACGTGCTCGACGTCTGCGTCGACTACACCGGGGCCGACGGCGTCGCGGACATGAACGAGCTGATGAGTCGCCTGGCCACGCAGTCCTCGGTGCCGATCATGGTCGACACCACCGAGACGGCCGTGGCGCGCGCCGCCCTCACCTGGCTCGGCGGCAAGGCCATGCTCAACTCGGTCAACCTCGAAGAGGGCGACGGACCGGGCACTCGCCTCGACTCTTTCCTCAGCCTGGCCGCGGAGTTCGGAAGCGCGGTTGTGGCGACGTGCATCGACGAGGACGGCCAGGCCCGCGACGCCGACTGGAAGGTGCGCGCCGCGCGGGCGATCACCGAGCTGGCCGTGTCGCGCTACGGACTCGACGCGCGCGACATCTTCATCGACCCCCTGGCGCTGCCCCTGTCCACCGGCATGGTCGAGTCGCGCCGCGACGGACTCGAGACGATCGACGCGATCCGGCGGATCAAGGCCGAACTGCCGGGCGTGCGAACGATCCTGGGGCTGTCCAACATCTCCTTCGGGCTCTCCCCCGCCGCCCGCCAGGTGCTCAACAGCGTGTTCCTGCACGAGTGCGCCCAGGCGGGTCTGGACGCCGCGATCGTGCACGCGTCAAAGATCCTGCCCCTCGCGCGCATCGACGACGAGGCCAAGCGGATCTGCCTGGACCTCATCTACGACCGGCGCGGCGAGGGATACGACCCCCTGACCGAGCTACTCGCCCTCTTCCAAGGCGTCAGCACCACCAACACCGCGGCCACTGACCTCACCGACCTGCCACTGGAGGAGCGCCTTCGCCGGCGCATCATCGACGGCGTGCGCGTGGGACTCGAGAGCGACCTCGACGACGCCATGGCCGCCGGGCTCGCGCCGCTCGCCATCGTCAACGACGTTCTGCTCGACGGCATGCGCGAGGTGGGCGACCTCTTCGCGAGCGGCGAGATGCAGCTGCCCTTCGTCCTCCAGAGCGCCGAGACGATGAAGAGCGCGGTCGCGCACCTGGAGCCGCACATGGAAAAGAGCGACCAGGGCGGTCGAGGTCGAGTCGTGCTCGCCACCGTCAAGGGCGACGTCCACGACATCGGCAAGAACCTGGTGGACATCATCCTCACCAACAACGGCTACGAGGTCATCAACCTGGGCATCAAGGTCGGCATCACCGAGATGCTGGCCGCCGTCGAAGAGCACCACGCGGACGCACTCGGCATGAGTGGGCTGCTGGTGAAGTCCACTCTGATCATGCGCGAGAACCTCGAGCTGATGAACGAACGAGGCATGCAAAACGTGCCGGTTCTTCTCGGCGGTGCCGCACTGACGCGCACCTACGTCGAGCGCGACCTGCGCAGCGTCTACCAGGGCCGCCTGTTCTACGGCAAGGACGCCTTCGAGGGCCTGCGCGTGCTCGATCGACTCGGCGAGCTGCGGCGCGAGCCCGGCGCCGACGACGACTTCGGCCGCGAGATCTCCCAGAAGAACGTGAACCGACGCTTCCGCGACGAGGAGCCGGCCCCGGTTGGTCTGCCGGCGCGCAGTCCCGAGGTCGACACCGACAATCCCCTCTTCCCCCCGCCCTTCGTCGG
>DATIVP010000003.1:0-1508 GCA_035465755.1 Acidimicrobiales bacterium
GGCGGCTACTACACCGACGGGCGCACGATCCTGCCGCTGCGCAACGGCGCGGCTTCGGTCGTGATCTTCAAGGACGGCACCATGACCCTGGGCGCCTGGGGCACCAAGGGCTTCACGATGAACAACCAGATCGCCTCCGTACGCCAGAACCTGCGCCTCCTCGTCAATAACGGCAAGCCGGTGGCGGGACTCGCGAATCCCAACTCCATCGCCTGGGGCAAGACGCTCGGGGGCACCTTCAGCGTGTGGCGCTCCGGCCTGGGTGTCACGAAGAATGGCGCCATCATCTACGTGGGTGGCCCGGCGCTCTCGATTCAGGACCTCGCCAACGTGCTCGTGCGCGCCGGCGCGGTGCGCGCGATGGAGCTCGACATCAACACCGACTGGGTCCAGTACTCGGTATTCAACGGTCCGCTCAACTCACCGATCAATGGCGGCAACGGAACGAGTCTGCTCAGCGCGATGAACGGTCCGCCCAGTCGCTACTTCACGACCTGGTGGAACCGCGACTTCTTCACCATGAGCCTGCGCCCGGGCGAGACGGTCGCGAAGTCCACGACGTCGACGACCTCGAAGCTGACGCCGGCCGGTTAGCGGTCCGCGACTCGCCGCCACAGAGCGGCGGGCAGGTGGCGCAGCACGAAGAACACGTAGCGCAGGATCGGCGGCGACCAGATGATCCGCTCGCCCGAGGCGAGTCCGCGCAGGGCGTTCTCGGCCACTTCGTTGACCCCGGTCGTGAAGGGGATCTCGCGCTGGCCGGTCGTCATCTTGGAGCGCACGAAGCCCGGGCGCAGGATCTGCAGTGACGCGCCCGTGCCCTCGAGGGAGTCCGCGATCCCCTGACAGAGCCGGTCGAGACCCGCCTTGGCCCCACCGTAGAGGTACTGCGTGCGCCGCACGCGTACGGCCGCGACCGAGGAGATGACGAGCACGCGCCCGCGGCCCTGGGCGACCAGGCGCGCGCGCAACTCGGCCAGGGCCGCCACCGGCCAGGTGACGTTCACCGTGATCATGCGCGCGGCCGCGTCGGGGTCGTCTTCCATCTCGCTCTGGCGACCGAGCAGCCCCACCGCCACGATGACGAGATCGACCGGTCCGCCGACCTTGGCGAGGGACTCGGCGACCACGCGCGCGGCGTTGCTCGGGTCCTCGGCGTCGAAGAGCACGGTCTCGGTCGAGGTTGCGCCGTAGTCGCGGGCCTCGGCGGCCGCCGCGTCGAGCAGCTCTTGGTTGCGTCCGGCGAGCACGACGGTGTTGGTGCGCGCCGCGCAGAGCTTGCGCACGATGGCGCGCGCGATATCCGAACTCCCGCCGAGTACCACGACGTTTTGGGGCTGGCCGAAGGCGTTATCCATGGGTGAATCCTAGGTGGAGGCGTCGGGCGAGGTCACTGGTGAGATGGCCCTCGGGATCGACGCGAGCCTTCACGGCGAGGAAGTCGTCGAGCTGGGGGTACATCGCGGCGAAGGTCTCCGGCGCCAAGCGCGCGTCTTTGGCCAGGTAGA
>DATIVP010000004.1:0-5360 GCA_035465755.1 Acidimicrobiales bacterium
CGAAGAGGGACTCGCCGCGCGGGCGAGGACTCTGGCGCATTGCATCGAGCTCCAGTGGCTCGAGACCCAACGCGATCGCCGGCAGGCCATCGGTCACGAGGTTCATCCAGAGGATCTGGACCGCGAGAAGGGGGATCGGCATCCCGATCAGGGGTGCCACGAACATGACCCAGAGTTCGCCCGCGTTGGTGCTGAGCAGGTAGCGGATCACACGACGGATGTTGTCGTAGATGCGCCGGCCCTCCTCGACGGCGTTGACGATGGTGGAGAAATTGTCGTCAGCGAGAACCATGTCGGCCGCTTCCTTGCTGACGTCGGTGCCGGTGACGCCCATGGCGACGCCGATGTCGGCCTGACGCAGGGCCGGGGCGTCGTTGACGCCGTCGCCCGTCATCGCCACGACCGCCCCGTGGCGTTGCCACGACCGGACGATGCGCAACTTGTCCGCGGGCGAGACCCGAGCGTAGATCGCGACGCCGCGCACGCACCGGTCGAGTGACTCGTCGTCGAGGCCGGCGAGTTCCTCGCCGGAGAGCACCTGGTCGACCGACACCTCGAGTCCAATCTGGGCAGCGATCGCCGATGCGGTGACTGGATGGTCTCCCGTAATGATCACCGCCCGGATGCCCGCGTCGCGACACTCGCGCAGCGCACTCGCCGCTTCGCGGCGCGGTGGGTCGATGATGCCCGCGATGCCTGCGAGACTCAGTCCCTCTTCGAGACGCTGGGGTGCAGACGGGGACACGCGATCGGCGAAGGCGAGCACCCGAAGACCGTCAGCAGCCCACCGAGTGGCGACCTCGCTCGCCGCGACAGCCTCGGTCGGATCGTCTAGCACCTGGGTGATCGCTTCGAGCGCGCCCTTGGACAACACCACGTGCTGGCCCGCGTCAACGTGCAACGTCGACATGCGCCGGCGTTCGGCGTCGAAGGGCAGCTCCTCGAGGCGCGGACTCGTCTCACGACGTGCGGCGGGCTCGATGCCGCATTTGGCCGCCAGCGCGACGAGCGCTCCCTCGGTGGGATCACCCGTCAACTCCCACGGCGCACCCACGCTCGTCGGGGCGTGCAGCACCGCGTCATTGCACAGGGCCGCCACCCGGGCGAGGCGTGCGAGGTAGGGGTCGCTCGCCGGATCGACGCTTCCCGTCAGCGTGCCGTCGGGCGAGTACCCGCTGCCCTTGACGTCGTAGCTCGCCAGCGGCGTCCAGACCCGGACGACCATCATGCGGTTCTCCGTCAACGTCCCGGTCTTGTCGGTGCAGATCACGTTGACCGACCCGAGGGTCTCGACGGCCACCAGCTTGCGAACCAGGGCGAGGCGCTCGGCCATGCGTCGCGCGCCCAGTGCCAGAGCCACGGTGATCACCGCGGGAAGGCCCTCGGGGATGGCGGCCACCGCCAGGCTGACCGAGGTGAGGAACATCTCGCGCACCGCAACACCTCGCACCAGACCCACGACGAAGACGAGGCCGCAGACGAGAAGCGCTCCGAGCGCCATCAGTCGCGCCAGGGCGCTCAGGCGCGACTGCAGGGGTGTGGGCAGTTGCGTGCGCGCCGAAAGCAGATCGGCGATGCGACCGAGCTCCGTCTGAGACCCCACCGCGACGACCGCGCCGACTCCGCGGCCGAAGGTGACCGCGGTGCCCTTGAAGGCCATGTTGCGCTGCTCGGCCACGAGCCGCAACCCCGGGACGAGCGCATCCACTGACTTGAGAGTCGATTCTGACTCACCGGTGAGGGCGGCTTCGGCGATACGCAGTGCCCTGACCTCAATCAAGCGAAGGTCCGCCGGGACGATGGAGCCCGCGGACAGCTCCACGATGTCGCCGGGAACGACCTCGGCCGAAGGCACCGCGCGCCACTGGCCGCCACGGCGCACGGTCGTGACGTGGTCATCCATTTCGCGCAGCGCCTCGAGGGCGCGCTGGGCGCGATACTCCTGAACGAAACCCACGGCGCCGTTGAGCACGACGATGGCGGCAATCACGATGGTGTCGGCGACTTCGCCGGTGATCGCCGTCACCACGCCGGCAACGGCGAGTACGAGCACCATCGCGTTGGTGAACTGTCCGAGGAGCAATAGCACGGGTGAGGGGCGGGCCTCCCTGGCGACCTGATTCACGCCGAAGACGGCGGCCCGCCGGCCCACGTCGTCATCGTCGAGGCCCCGCTCCGGGTCCACCTCAAGGCGGGCCAGGAGGGCAGTCACCTCGAGACTCCAGGGCTGGTCGACCAGCTCAGGGGCCGAGGCGTCGACGTCGCGGTCCCCGTGTGCGCGTGGACGCTTCATGAGTCGATGCTGGAGTGCTCCCGCGAGGAGAAGCGCAGGTAGACAGTCAGCGCTCCGACGACGAGAGCGACGCCCGCGCCCAGGTAGAGGGTCTGCAGTGAGTCGCGAAAGTCGACCACGACGTCGACGAAGGCGACTGACACGACGAGGATGATCATCGAGATCACCCGGGCCTTCAGGTCGTTCAGATCTCGCATCTCGAGCCACGCCGGCAGACCGCGACCGTCTGTACCGACGTCGACCTTGCTGATGAAGAGTTCGTAGAAACCAACGCCGGCAATCAGCATCGTCGCTCCCACCAAGAACAGATCGATGACGAGCATCAGAAGTCCGACACGATTTCCAACCGGGAAGGGATGGCGAACGACGTTCACCACCACGTCGATGAACACGGCGCTCCCGTAGAGGAACGAGCCCGCGGCCGCGGCGACGAGGACCACGACGGGCACGAGAACCATGCGCCGCGAGACCAACAGCCCCCACTCCAGAGTGCTCTCGACGCGGTCGCCGGAGCCGCGGCGGGCGTGGTGCGCGTCAAAGTCGTGTCTCGACGAGTCGGCCACGGATCCTCCTTCACCTCACCTACCACCGTAGATCGGTCACGAAGGGCGCCTCGGTGGCACCTCGGATGAACCTCATGACGTTTCGCCCACCGCGAAATCGAACTAGTAGCCCTCGAAAGCGTTGGCGCGCTCGACGACGAGCTGGCCGATGCCGACCTGCGCGTCAAGGATCAGGTGGCGCGCCGTACGCGGATCCACGCCCACGGGCACCTCGACGAAGCCGCCGTTGGAGTAGCCCACGGTCGGAAAGGACACGGCGCCGATACCCACGTGGGTTCGCAAGTCAACCACGACCCGATCGGGCACCACGACTTCAAGCATTCCGACGCCAACCGACGCCGTGACGTCGTAGCCCCTCTTGGGGAACGAGACCGCCGAGAGGTCGATCACCGAGCGACCGACCGCGAGCGCGTAGCGATGCTCGGTCTGGGCCAGGGACGTCGGCTGCCAGAGGCGTTCGCCGGTGCCGCCACGCAGCGGCACCCCCGAGCTGACCACGTAGATCACCACCGCGACGACGAGCACGGCGCCCAGGCTGACGAGACCGAACAGGAAGCGAGAGAGGATCCGGCCAACGCCCCGCCCGCCGGGCGAACGAATCGCGAGGAAGGCAAGTGCAGCGAGCAAGGCGATCCACAGGACCGCGATCGCGCTCCCTGGTCCGGCGAAGTGGTGACGGTTCGTGACCACAACGATCAAGACGACGAGCACCGCGACGAGCAGAATCGACGACGAGCGCGTCATGGCACGCAGCGTGGTGGGCTCGCTCGCGACGCCGTCATCCTCACTGCGCGGCAGGAGCACCCACAGGGCGAGGTAGGCGATGATCCCGACGCCCCAGAGGAACGCGAGCACGATGAAGCCGACGCGAACCAGATTCACGTCCACGTCGAAACGCTTGGCGACACCTCCGCAGACACCGCCGATGATGCGCGTCGATCGACTGCGAGAGAGGTGGCGGCCCGATGGCTTGTCCTCCGCTGGCTGCTCGTCCGTAGGCTGGTGGGTGAAGTCGTCCATGGGGCCACCGTAGAGAAGAAGCGGCCGACGCGCCATAGTGGAAAACCCTGATGGCGCCGGCGCGTGGCGAGGGGCGTTCAGGGTTCTCCCCTAGTGACAACGCGACGACGCCGTGGAAGACTTTGGGCAGTCCTCGAGAGGTGCCGAACATGCCAGTCACCGTCGCCAGCCACCCCACCCTCGGTGTGGCCCAGCGCCCGTTTCGTCGCAGCGCGAGCGGGGCCGTCCTCGGCGGCGTCTGCGCTGGCCTCGCGGTGCGCTTCGGCGTGCGCGAGCAGTCCCTGCGACTCGCCTTTGCGATCTTCGCCCTGGTCGCCGGCCTGGGACTCGTCCTCTACCTCTTGCTCTGGCTCTTCGTGGCGCGCTCGGGCGAGGACCACTCGATTGCCGAGAACATCGCCACCCAAGGCAAGATGAAGTGGGTGATGCCGCTCTTCGCGCTCATCGTCACGATCGTCGTTCTCTCAACGATCCTCTCGCGCGGGACCTGGGTCCTCTCGGGCTTCATCCCCTCTCTGATGGTGAGCTCCGTGGGCTGTGTCATCATCTGGTTCGGCTCCTCTGACGAGGAAAAGGCACTGCTGCGCTCACTGGCGAGCGCCACACCCGGACTCAGTGCGACGACCGTGCGCGGCTGGCGCGGTGTCATGTGGCGCGTCATTCCCGGCGTCATCCTGATCAGCGTCGGCTTCCACGTGCTCAACCACGTCGGCGGCGTCTGGAGCGCCGCGCTGCCCGCGCTGATCGGTGCCTTCGTCGTCGTCGCCGGTCTGCTCGTGCTGCTGGCGCCGTGGTGGCTACGCACCGTGCGCGATCTCACCGTCGAGCGTCGCGAGAGGATGCGCATGCAAGAGCGCGCCGCGATGGCGACCCAGATCCATGACTCGGTCCTGCAAACGCTCACGCTGATCGAGCGCGCGGCCGCCAACGAGAGCGACGTCGTCCGACTGGCCCGCGCCCAGGAGCGATCCCTGCGCCAGTGGCTCTTCGACCCGGCGGGGGCGTCGTCGCCGACGTCCTTCGCCACGCTGGCCGCCCAGATCCAGGCCGACGTCGAAGACGCTTACGGAGTACGCATCGAGCTCGTGGTGGTCGGCGACTGCGAGGTCGACGACCGCGCCCAGGCCCTGCTCGGCGCGGCCCGCGAAGCCACGGTGAACGCCGCGAAGTGGTCGGGCGCCACCTCCATCTCTCTCTACGCCGAGGTCGAGGCGGAGCAGATCTCGGCCTTCGTGCGCGACCTCGGCCGAGGCTTCGACCTCGACGAGATCCCCACTGACCGCAAGGGCATCGAGCTCTCGATCCGTGGCCGCCTCGAGGCGGTCGGAGGGCGCGTCAGCATTCGCAGCGAAGTGGGTGCGGGCACCGAGGTCGAACTCGTTCTGCCCCGGAGCGTCTCGTGAGCCCAACGGTCTTCCTGGTCGACGACCACGAACTGATCCGTGCCGGCATCCGCGCCGAACTCGCCGGCGAGCTCTCGATCG
>DATIVP010000005.1:0-9696 GCA_035465755.1 Acidimicrobiales bacterium
GGCCTGACCTGCCTGGACAAGTCCACTCCCGGCACCAGCGTCTGGGCGATGGTCGCCGACGAGCGAGTCGCCAATCCGGCCGGTCTGGTCCAGGGCGGCTTCCTGGGGGCGTTCGCCGACTCGGCGATGGGCGCCTGCGCCGTCTCGTGCGTGGGAACGCGCAAGGTCTACGTCTCGAACACCGAGATGAAGATCTCGTTCCTTCGCCCGGTGCTGGTCGGCACGCACCTCACGTGCACCGCCACGAGCACCAAGGAGGGCCGCAGCGTCGTTTTCGTGGCCGCGCGCATCACCGACGACACCCACAACCTGGTGGCCACAGCGAGTTCGAGCTACCTGGTCAAAGAGCGTAGTGAGTAGGCTGAGCCCGTGAAACTTCCGTCCTGGCGCAAGGTCATGAGGGGCGCCTCGCTCCAGCGCGACTTCGACGAGATTCGCGATCTTTTCGTGCGCTACGTGAAGGAAGAGACGATCCAGCCGCTCAAGGACCTGGGTCGCTACGCGCTCTATGGCGCCATTGGCTCGGTCTTCGTGGGCTTTGGCGCCCTGTTGTTGCTGGTGGGCTCGCTGCGATTGCTCCAGGGTGAGTTCCCTGTGCTGGACGGCTCGCTCTCGTGGCTGCCCTACCTGATCGTCGCGGTGATCGCGGGCATCGTCATCGCCCTCACCGCCTGGCGCATCGTCAGCGGCGAGGCCAAGCGACGCCTGAAGAAGGGCTCGTGAGCCACGACTCGGCCACGCGACGCGAGTTGGAGAGCTCGTTGCGCGCGCTGTTGCCGGCGATCGATCCGGTGAAGGAGGCGTCCGAACAGCCGGCCGCGATCGCCTCGGTGGGGGTCGGCGGGCTGCTCACGGGCTATCTCTGGGGGCGACTGCGCGGGCGGCGCATCGCGAAGCGGCGTCGACGTTGATCCTCGGTCTCGCCCGCATCGCCATGCGCAGCGCCGCCCTGCGAGCGCTGAGTCAGCGCTCGTCCAAGTGGTTGGCCGTTGGCGCCATGCTCGGCGTACTGCGCGTGCTCGAGCACCGCGGCCAGAAGCTCAGTCGTCGCGCGAAATGAACGCCGAACTTCGCCCCGGTGAGCGGGTCATGCTGATCGACGCCAAGGACCGGCGCTACCTGATCACACTGCGCGAGGGGGGAGCATTTCACACTCACGCCGGGATCGTCCAGCACGACGACCTGATCGGCGAGAGCGAGGGCTCGGTGGTGAGCGGCTCGGGCGAGCGCAGTTTCCTGGTCCTTCGCCCCACGCTGTCCGACGTCGTTTTGAAGATGCCGCGCGGGGCCCAGGTGATCTATCCCAAGGACCTCGGCGCGATTCTCATGCAGGCCGACATCGCGCCGGGCATGCGCGTGCTCGAGGCGGGAGTGGGTTCGGGTGCGCTCTCGATGACTCTCTTGCGCGCGGGGGCCGCCATCACGGCCTACGAGATCCGTGAGGACTTCGCCGAACAGGCTCGGCGAAACGTGGTCGACCATCTCGGACCGGACGTCGCCTACGACATCCACATTCGCGACGTCACCCAGGGCATCGAGCACCGCGACTTCGATCGCGTGATCCTCGATATGCCCGAACCCTGGGACGTCGTCGCCCACGCCGAAGGTGCGCTGCGTCCCGGGGGGATCTTCCTCGCCTATCTGCCGACGATCAATCAGGTCCAACAGCTACGCGACACGCTGCGCGAGGCCGCCTTCGGCCTCGAAGAGACCGTCGAGATCCTGCGGCGAACCTGGCACGTCGAGCGCCGTTCGGTTCGCCCCGACCACCGGATGGTGGCCCACACGGGATTTCTCACCAGCGCGCGCCGCCTGGTGAAGAGGAGTTAGTCGCGCTCGATGAAGATGCACTCGCCGGGGCACTCTTCGGAGGCCTCGACGACGGCGTCTTCCAGGTCGGCCGGCACCACCGCCAGGCCCTGGGCGCCACCGGGGTTGTTGCGCACGACGTCGCCTTCCTTCACGTAGGCCAGGCCGTCGTCGAGGAGGGTGAAGACCGCAGGACAGATTTCCTCGCACAGGCCATCGCCCGTGCACAGGTCCTGGTCGATCCAAACTTTCATGAACTTCCTCCGTGGCGCGTTCCGACACGTCACTTTAGCGGTCGCCGGCGAGGACGCGTGACGACCTCACCCCTCGGGCCTCACCTATGGTGAAGCCATGGACGGCTCAGAGAGATTCCCGGACCCCGCCCAGGGGCGCGGGGAGGGTGCGCGCCCGTCGCGCGAGGGCGACCTCGCCGCGGCGCTGCGGCGTATCGAGATGCTCGAGGAGCAGCTCCTCGAGTCGCGCGGGCAACTGGCCCAGACCCGCTCGAACAACGAGAAGCTGACGATCACCATCCAACAGACCCGCGATCAGATCGCGGCCCTGCGCGACGAGGTCGAAAAGCTCACCCAGCCCCCGGCGGTCTACGGCACCTTCGCTGACTTCAACGACGACGGCACGGTGGACATCTTCGCCTCGGGGCGCAAGATGCGCGTCGCCCTCCACCCGGGCATCGATCCCCGAGAGGTGTCGCGCGGCAACGAGGTGGTACTCAACGAGTCCTTTACGGTGATCGCGGTGCGCGAGGCCGACGGCCAGGGCGAGGTCGTCACCGTCAAGGAAGTCCTCGACTCTCGTCGCGTCCTGATCTACGGCCGCTCCGACGAAGAGCGGGTCGTCGAGGTGGCCGACTCGTTGGCCGACGTGCGCCTGCGCAGCGGCGACGCGGTCTTGCTCGACCTGCGCTCGAACTTGCTGACCGAACGCCTGGTTCGCCAGGAGGCTGAGGAGCTCGTCCTCGAAGAAGTGCCCGACATCACCTACGCCGACGTGGGTGGACTCGACGAGCAGATCGAATCCATCGTCGACGCCGTCGAGTTGCCCTACCTGCACCGCGCTCTCTTCCAGGACTATGAGTTGCCCGCGCCGAAGGGGATCCTGCTCTACGGCCCGCCGGGTTGCGGCAAGACGCTGATCGCCAAGGCCGTGGCGAACTCGCTCTCGGCAAAGGTCGCCGAGATGACGGGCAACCGCAACGTCCGCTCGTACTTCTTGAACATCAAAGGCCCCGAGTTGCTCAACAAGTACGTGGGCGAGACCGAACGTCAGATCCGCCTCGTGTTCCAGCGTGCGCGAGAGAAGGCCGAAGAAGGCGTGCCGGTCATCGTGTTCTTCGATGAGATGGACTCGCTGTTTCGCACTCGCGGCACGGGCATCAGCTCAGACATGGAGTCAACGATCGTGCCCCAGCTCCTGGCCGAGATCGACGGCGTGGAGTCCCTGCGCGACGTGATCGTGATCGGCGCGACGAACCGCGAGGACCTGATCGACCCGGCGATCCTGCGCCCGGGCCGTCTCGACGTGAAGATCAAGATCGAGCGACCCAACGCCGAGGCGGCCGGTTCGATCTTCCAGCGCTACCTGCACCGCGACCTGCCCATCGACGAACGCCAGGTGAGCGAGCTCGGCGGGGGAGACCGCGACAAGGCGGTCTCGGTCATGATCGAGCAGACCGTGAGAGGGATGTATCGCATCGACGACGAGAACCGCTTCTTGGAAGTGACCTACCAGGGCGGCGACAAGGAGGTCCTCTACTTCAAGGACTTCGCTTCGGGCGCCATGATCGAGAACGTCGTGCGTCGCGCGAAGAAGTTGGCGGTCAAGCGTGAGATCGCCGGTCAGGGGCGCGGTCTTCGTGTTGAGGACCTCACCGAGTCGATCCGCCAGGAGTTCCGCGAGAACGAGGACCTGCCCAACACCACCAACCCCGACGACTGGGCGCGGATCTCGGGCAAGAAGGGCGAGCGCATCGTCTTCATCCGCACCCTCGTCAATCGCGAAGAGGCCAACGTGAACGGCGGGCGATCGATTCAGCACGTCGGGACCGGCCAGTACCTCTAGGGTCCGACTCGTGGCGATCGAGAAAGTGCTCGGGATCGAGACCGAATACGGCGTCGCGGGCGGACCAGACCAGGATCCGATACTGGCCTCGAGCATCATCGTCAACGCCTACGCCCAACAGGGCGCCTCGCGCATCAACTGGGACTTCGAGGGGGAGACGCCCGACCTCGACGCGCGGGGCCTGCCGGGGCTGACCTCCTTCGCGCCGATCGTCGAAACGCACCTGGCCAACACCGTCTTGTCCAACGGAGCGCGACTCTACGTGGACCACGCCCACCCCGAGTACTCCTCACCCGAGTGCCGCACGCCCCTCGAGGCGACCCTCTACGACGTCGCGGGCGAGGAGGTCCTTCGTCGGGCCCTGAGCGCGGCCAACGCGAGCCTCGACGACGCCGACGCCATCACTCTGTACAAGAACAACTCCGACGGCAAGGGCAACTCCTACGGCACCCACGAGAACTACCTCGTCAGTCGCCACGTGGACTTCGCCGAGGTGGTGCGGGCGATGGTGCCGCACTTCGTCTCTCGCCAGGTGGTCGTCGGCGCGGGCAAGGTCGGCGCGGAGACCGACGACGCGTCGAGCCACTCCCCAGCGTTCCAGCTCAGCCAGCGCGCCGAATTCTTCGAAGAGGTCGTGGGACTTGAGACCACCCTGAAGCGCCCGATCATCAACACCCGCGACGAACCGCACTCGGACGCGGAGCGCTTTCGCCGGCTCCACGTCATCATCGGCGACGCGAACATGAGTCAGTTCGCGACGTTCGTCAAGCTCGGCTCGACCGCACTGCTCCTCGCGGTCCTCGAGGACCGGGGCGCGTCAGTCTTTCCGCCCCCGCCGCGCTATCCGGTGCGTGCGGTTCGCCACTTCGCCCTCGACCCGACCCTCCAGGCGGTCGAGGTGGGAGACGACGGGGTCGCCTACAGCGCCTGGGACCTCCAAGACGCCCTCTGGCACTTGGCCCAGGACTACGTGGCTACCTCTGGCGCGTCCGCCGTGGCCCCCGAAGCCGAGGTGGCCGAGATCCTCACCCAGTGGCGCGAGATGCTCGACGGCGTGCGCGTCGATCCGGCGAGCGTGGCCGACCGGGTGGACTGGGCGGCCAAGGAACGGATCCTCCGCGGTTACCAGGAGCGACACGACCTTCGAGCCACCGACGCGCGCCTGCGCGCGATCGATCTTCAGTACCACGACCTGCGGCCCGAGCGGTCCCTGTCGTCGCGCGTGGGGCTGCGCCGGATCGTCGAACCGGCGCAGGTTCGCCAGGCCGTTCACAACCCGCCGCGCAGCACGCGCGCGTTCTTTCGTGGACGCTGCGTCGAGCGCTTCCCCGACGAGATCGTGGCGGCGAACTGGGACTCGCTCGTCTTCGACTTGGGCGATGGTCCGCTCCAGCGAGTGCCGATGATGGACCCTCTGAGGGGTACCGCAGCACTGACCGAGAACTTGCTAGAAACGAGTACGAGCGCCGCCGACCTACTGCGAGCGCTCGACGGCTAGAACGGATTGTATGACTGAGCAGGAAAGAATTCAGAAGCAACGCACCACACGGACGCCGACGGAGGCGCCTGACGTGAGCATCGACACCACCAAGGGCGAGCAGCTAAAGGCCGATCTCGACGACCTGCTCGATGAGATCGACGAGGTCCTGGAGGAGAACGCCGAAGAGTTCGTGCGCAACTACGTCCAAAAGGGCGGAGAGTAACGATGGGCCTGCCGCTCTTTAGCGCCACCCACGATCCCGGTCCCTCGTTCTACCAATTCTCCCAGGCCGCCGGCGTGGCCTTTCCGGTGGACTTCAGCGGCGCCGGCGAGGGGCTCTCGGCACACGCGACCACGGTGATCGCCGTTCGTTTCGCCGGCGGAGTGGTGATGGTCGGAGACCGTCAGGCGACGGGCAGCTACATCGCGAGCCGCGACGTGAGAAAGGTCGAGGCGGCGGACCAGTTCACCGCGATCGCGATCTCGGGCACCGCGGCGCGGGGCATGGAGTTCATCCGCATGGCCCAGCTCTCCTTCGAGCACTACGAGAAGATGACCAACTCCACCCTGAGCCTCGAGGGCAAGGCCAACTACCTGTCGCCGATCATCCAGCGCAACAATCTCACCTCGCCGCTCATCGTGATTCCGCTGCTCGCGGGCTGGGACCCGAGCCACCAGATGGGTCGGGTCTTCGAGTACGACGGCGCTGGTGGGGCCTACGAGCGCCACGACTTCGCCACGATCGGCTCGGGCTCTCCCTTCGCTGAGAGCGCGCTGCGTCTGGGCTTTCGGGCGGACCTCGACCAAGAGGCCGCGCTCGAGTTGGGAGCCCTGGCCCTCTACGAGGCGGGCGACAACGATCCGAGCACCGGTGGACCGGACTTCGTGCGCGGGCTCTTTCCCATGATGGTCGTCATCGACGCCGCGGGCTACCGCGAGATCTCCAACGAAGAGGTCGGTGAGCGCTTTCGGGCCATCAGCGAACGACGCACCAGCACCGGAGGCGTTCCCGGAGGAACCCTGCGATGAGCAACTTCTTCTACGTGGCGCCCGAACAGCTGATCAAGGATCGGGCCACCTTCGCCCAGAAGGGGATCGCGAGAGGTCGATCCATCCTGGCGTCGGTCTACGACGTCGGCGTGGTGATGGTCGCCGAGAACACCTCGGCCTCGCTCAACAAGATCTCCGAGGTCTACGACCGGATCGCCTTCGCGGGGGTGGGCAAGTACAACGAGTTCGACCGCCTCCGCGAGGCCGGAATCCGCTGGGCGGACTCGACGGGATTCACCTACTCGCGCGACGACGTCGACGCGCGGGCACTCGCCAACTATTACGCCCAGCACCTGGGCGACATGTTCAGCGAGGGCCCCAAGCCCCTCGAGGTCGAGATCCTGGTCGCCCAGTTGGGCAACAAGTTCCACCAGACCAAGCTCTATCAAATCGCCTACGAGGGCACGATCTCTGACGAGGCGCACTTCGCGGTCCTCGGCGGCGACGCCGAAGCGGTCAAGGCGCGCTTCGCGGCCCTCTTCACCGAGCCCACGAGCCTTGACGTGACCTTGCGCCACGCGGTGAGCGCCCTGGGGGGACCCGAGCGCTCCATACCGGCCAACGAGCTCGAAGTGGGTGTTCTCGAAGACCGTGGCGCGCGCCGCACGTTCGTCCGTCTCAACGTCGGCGCCATCAGCGAGATCCTCGGGGCGTAGGTCCCCATGCTGCGCCGGATCTTCGGGATCGAAACCGAGTACGGCATCACGTTCTCGCTGCGGGGCCAACGCCGACTCAGCCCCGATGAGGTCTCGCGATTCCTCTTTCGCAAGGTCGTAGCCTGGGGGCGATCGAGCAACGTCTTTCTCGAGAACGGCAGCCGGCTCTACCTCGACGTCGGCAGCCACCCCGAGTACGCGACGGCCGAGTGCGACTCGCTCACCGATCTCATCGCCCAGGACAAGGCCGGCGAGACGATACTGCGCGAGTTGGTTGACTACGCCCAAGAGCAGCTCGTCGAGGAAGGAATCCGCGGCGACATCTTCTTGTTCAAGAACAACACCGACTCTTCCGGCAACTCCTACGGGTGTCACGAGAACTACTGCATCGAGCGCATCGAGGATCTCTCGCGCCTCGAGCAGGTCTTCATTCCCTTCCTGATCAGCCGGCAGATCTTCTCGGGCGCGGGCAAGGTCGTGACCAACGCTCGCGGCACCACGTTCTCCATGAGCCAGCGCGCGGAGCACATCTGGGAGTCCATCTCGTCGGCGACGACGCGCAGTCGGCCGATCATCAACACCCGCGACGAGCCCCACGCCGATCCCGAGAAGTACCGGCGTCTGCACGTGATCGTCGGCGACTCGAACATGAACGAGTACGCCACGTTCCTCAAGGTCGGCACCGCCGCCGTCGTCCTCGCGATGATCGAGGACCGCACCACGGTGCTGCGCGACTTCAACATCGCCTCACCGATCAATGCTCTGCGTGACATCTCCTACGACCTGTGGAGCAAGGAGCCGATCAAACTGGTGAGCGGTCGCGACATGACGGCCTTGGAGATCCAAGAGGATCTCTGCGAGCGGGCCGAACTCTTCGCCCAGCGTCGAAGCCTGCCCGACGATCAGGTCCAGGCCGTTCGCATGTGGCGAGAGGTGATCGAGCAGTATCGCTCCGACCCCATGGGCCTCGCTGACCGCGTGGACTGGATCGCGAAACTTCAGATCATCGAGCGCGAGCGCGAGCGTCTGGGCGTCGAGCTCTCCGACGCGCGCATCGCCCTCATCGACTTGCTCTATCACGACACGAACCTGAGCCGGGGTCTCTACTACCGACGTCAGGCGAGGGGGCACTTTCGCCGGATGGTCACGGACGAGCAGGTTGCCCTGGCCGCCAACACGCCACCGAGCACGACGCGCGCGCATCTGCGCGGATCCTTCATCCGTGCCGCGAAGGAGTGGCGTCGGGACTACACGGTGGACTGGGTCCACTTGAAGCTCAACGACGAGATGCAGCGCACCGTGCTCTTGAAGGACCCCTTTAAGAACCACGATGAGCGTTTCCAACGCCTCCTTGACTCTTTGGAGCGACGCGAACGCCACGATCGGCGCGACTAGCCTTGATCCGTGTCCGAGACCACTGACTCTTCCACCGACGTGTTCCCGGACGGGCCCGACGAGGTGACGCCACCGGCGCCGGCCAAGCGGCGCACGAAGCACCTGCTCGTCGAGTGGCTCATCATTGTCCTGGTCGCGTTGGGCGTGTCGTTCCTCATGCGCACGTTCGTGATCCAGACCTTCTTCATCCCCTCGGGTTCCATGGAGCCAACGCTGCAGATCGGCGACCGTATCATCGTCTCGAAGTTGAGCGTCGACCTCGGCACCATCCACCGGGGTGACATCGTGGTGTTCAAGGCGCCCCCCGCCGAACACTGCGGTGATCCCGTCACTGATCTCGTCAAGCGGGTCATCGGCCTGCCCGGCGACCATCTCACCTCTCGGGGCAACACGATCTACGTGAACGGATCGCCCTTGAAGGAGACCTGGACGCACTACGAGCCCCTGGGTCAGGCCATTGGACAGGTCACGGTGCCGGCCAACTCGTACTTCATGATGGGTGACAACCACCCGAACTCCTGTGACAGCCGGATGTGGGGGACGGTGCCGCGCAGCGACATCATCGGCAAGGTTTTCCTGCGCATCTGGCCGCTCGGCCGCTTCGGATTCATTTAGAGATCCCGGGGTACGCCACCCCTACAATGGACCCGTGTTCTCTCTAAGTCCGATCAAGATCTTGGTGATCGTCGCGGTGGTGATGATCCTCCTGGGTCCGGACAAACTGCCGGAGGTGGCCCACAAGCTCGGCGCTAGCTGGCGAGCGCTCAAGCGAATCCAAGAACGCGTCGAGTCAGAGGTTCGTGAGGTGATCCCGGACCTGCCCAGCACCGGGGACCTCGCGCGCCTCGCCCGCAGCCCGGTCAACCTGCTCAACGAGTTGGCCGATCGAGCCGACCTACGCAGCGGAGCGGCCGAGGCACCGGCCGAGGACGAGCCCGGCGAACCCGAAGACTCCAAGTGGAAGGGACCTCTCTTCGACTCGACGCACCACATTCCTCCCACACCGCGCGACTTCCCGCCGTCGCCCGATCCGTCGCTCAACTAGCCGCCCGTGTCCAACTTCCGCAAGGCCGCTACCGGTATGACGCTGGCCGAACACCTGGCTGAAGCGCGACGCCGATTCCTCCTTAGCGCCGTCGCCGTGCTCAGCGCCGGGGTGGTCGCCTTCATGGTCTATCCCGAGATCCTTCGATTTCTCCAGGACCCGTACTGTCGCGCGCTGCCACG
>DATIVP010000006.1:0-15407 GCA_035465755.1 Acidimicrobiales bacterium
GGCCCTCATGGTCCTGCTCGAGGCGGCCCGGCGAGGACCCGCGCTGCTGATCGCCGCCGAAGAGTCCGTCGCCCAGGTCGCGCGGCGCGCCCGGCGACTCGGCGAGGTGCCCGAGAGCCTCGACGTGGCCGCCGAGACCGACCTGGCCGCCGCGGCCGATCTCGTCGCGTCCGCACGCGCCGGGGTCGTGGTGGTCGACTCCCTCTCGGCGATGAACGACGCCCAGCTGGGCGGCGCGGCGGGATCGGTCACCCAGCTGCGCCACGGCGCCGAGCGGCTCAGCCAGGCCGCGCGCGCCACCGCGACCTCGCTCCTCCTGGTCGGACACGTCACCAAAGACGGCGACCTGGCCGGCCCGCGGGCGCTCGAACACCTCGTCGACACCGTGATCCGCATCGAGGGCGACCGCCAGGGAACCCTGCGGATCCTGCGCGCGCAGAAGCACCGCTTCGGCCCGACCGGCGAGATCGGCCTGTTGGAGATGGACGGACAGGGCCTGCGCGACCTGCCCGAGCCGACGCTGACGCGCGCCCCCGCCGCGCCGGGCGTCGTCCTCGGGGTGACCAACGACGGCGCGCGCAGCCTGGTCGTCGAGGTCCAGGCCCTGGTCGTGGCCGCCGGAGCGTCCCCGCGTCGCGTCGCGCACCAGGTCTCGGGCCAGCGCCTGGCGCTGCTGCTCGCCGTGCTCGAGGCACGCTGTGGCGTGGCGACGGGGGGCTGTGACGTCTTCGCCGCGACCGCGGGCGGCCTGCCGGCGACCGATCCCGGGATCGACGTGGCCCTCGCCCTGGCGGTCGCCTCGGCGACCGCGGGCTTCGTGGTGGCGCGCGACGTGGCCGCGATCGGAGAGGTCGGCCTCGCCGGCGAGCTGCGCAGCGTGGTCGGCCTGGCCCGACGCGTGCGCGAGGCGCAGCGACGCGGGGCGAGCACGGTCATCGTGCCCGCCGAGGGCGAGCTCGAGGGGATCGAAGGCGTTCGCGTCGTTCGCTGCGCGACGCTGGGGGCCGCGATCGCCGCTCTCACGTCACGTTTTGCCCAAAGTGCGGTAGAATAGGCAATCCCCTTTACGCCCGTCGCGTTATCTCGAGGAGCATGTGCATGACCGCTCGCAAGTACAAGAAAGGCGACCGTCTCGTCTATCCCCACCACGGAGCCTGCACCGTGGAAAAGATCGAAAAGATGACCGCTTTTGACGTCAAACAGGACTATTTGAAGCTCAAGGTCGCCTACACCGACCTGGTGCTGATGGTGCCCGTGGCCAACGCGGAGTCCGTGGGACTGCGAGACGTGATCAACGACGAAGAGGTCGAAGAGGTCTTCGCCGTCTTGCGCAAGAAGGAAGCGCGCATGCCGACCAATTGGTCACGCCGCTTCAAGAACCACTCGGAGAAGCTGCGCTCCGGCGACATCTACCAGGTCGCCGAAGTCGTGCGGAACCTCTCGATCCGCGACAAGGACAAGGGCCTCTCGGCGGGCGAGAAGCGCATGCTGACCCGCGCCCGCCAGATCCTGGTCTCGGAGCTGACCTTCGCCCTGAACGTCGACACGCAGGCGGCGGAGGAAAAGCTCGCGTCGGTCCTGCCCTAGCCATGTCCGTGGCCGCCGTCGTGGTCGCCGGCGGCCGGGGAGTGCGCTTCGGCGGGCTCAAGCAGTTCGCCCCCCTCGGTGAGGAGACCGTCGCCGCGCGCAGCGTGCGCCAGGCCCGCAGCGTCGCCGACGTCGTGGTCCTCGTGGTGCCGCCGGGCTATCAGGGTTCCGGCGAGGGCGCCGACGTCGTCGCCGAGGGCGGCGCCACCCGCGCGGCCTCGGTGCGCGCCGGTCTCGCCCACGTGGGCGAGGTGGACGTGGTGATCGTGCACGACGCGGCCCGGCCCAACGCCCGCCCGGTCCTCTTCGCCGCCGTCGTGGCCGCCGTCGTCGGAGGCGCCGACGCCGCCGTGCCCGGCCTCGTGATCACCGACACGGTCAAGCGCGTCGCCCGCGAGGACGGCCTCACGGTCGTGCTGACGACCGAGTCTCGCCAGGACCTGATGACGGTTCAGACCCCTCAGGCCTTTCGCCGAACGGTCCTGCTCTCCGCGCACGCCAACGCCGACGAGGCGACCGATGACGCCGCGCTCGTCGAGCAGGTGGGTGGGCGCGTGGTCGTCGTTCCCGGTCTCGCCGACAACATCAAGATCACCGAAGCCGCCGACCTCGAGCGGGTCGCGCGCGAGGGCGACGAATGAGAATCGGCCAGGGCATCGACGTGCACCGCTTCAGCGACGACGCGAGCCGTCCGCTGATGCTCGGGCTCGTCCACGTGCCCGACGCGCCCGGTCTCGCGGGCCACTCCGACGCCGACGCCGCGACCCACGCCCTCTGTGACGCGCTGCTCGGCGCGGCGAACCTCGGCGACCTGGGACGCCAGTTCCCCGACGACGACCCGGCGACGGCCGGCATCTCGTCCCAGCGCCTCCTCGAGTCGACGCTCGAACTGCTGCGCACGTATCACTTTCGCGTGATCAGCGCGGACGTCACGATCATCGCCGAGCGCCCACGGCTGGCTCTCTACATGCCGGCCATGAGCCACGCGCTCTCGGGCGTCGTTGGCACGCAGGTCTCGGTCAAGGCGACCACGACCGAGGGACTCGGTGCGCTGGGTCGGGCCGAAGGCATCGGCGCGCTGGCGGTGGCCCTCATCGAGGAGCTCTCGTGACGCCCCGCCCCCGTCGCAGTGCTCCACGTGGATCACAGCGGGGCAAGCCGCGCCCCGGGCAACGACCCGTGGCGCGCCGCCCGGCGAACGAGGGGCTCGGCGGCGAGCAGGTCGAAGGCCGTCGCGCCGTGCTCGAACTGCTCCGCGCCCGACGGCGTCCGGTGCAGCGCATCCTCGTGGCCGATCAGCAGGACCCCTCCGAGGTGCTGGATGAGATCGAGCGGGAGGCGCAGCGTCAGCGCGTGCCCGTCTCGGTCGTCGCCATGGCCCGGTTGGATCGCGAGGCGCGCACCGAGGGCCATCAGGGTGTCGTCGCTTACGCGGGACGGCTACCGACGATCGGTCTCGAGAAGATGATCGATGATCGCGCCTTCCTGCTGGTCTGTGACGGGGTGACCGATCCTCGCAACCTGGGGGCGATGCTGCGCAGCGCTGACGGAGCGGGCGTCACCGGCGTCGTGCTGCCGCGTCACCGCACGGCGCGCATCTCCCCGACGGTGACCAAGACGGCGGCGGGAGCCATCGAGTACCTGGACTTCTGCGACGTGGGTGGAATCCCGGCCGCGCTGGACCAGCTCAACAAATCGGGCGTCCTTACGGTAGGACTCGCCGGTGAATCCTCTACCTCCCTCTATGACCTGGATCTGGGTTCGTCGCCCGTGGCGCTCGTCGTCGGTGGAGAGGAAAAGGGCTTGGGCTCGCTCACACGCAAACGTTGCGCGGTGGTTGCGTCGATCCCACAACTCGGGAAGATCTCCTCATTGAACGCCGGAGTGGCGTATTCGATTGCCGCTTTCGAAGTTGCGCGCCAGCGACGCGTCACTCGCTAACCCTCACCGCCAGCGCAGACGCCCAAAATGATTGGGTCTTTAGTCCATATGGCCTTGTCCGAACGTTGTGAATTCGGCTGATAGTAATCAGAAGCTGAATTTTGATAACTCCTAGTTAGTTTGATCTGTTGGCGATTGTGAAGAGAAGATGAGTTGTTTTGGCGGCAAAGCATTCGATGAAATTACCCCTCAGTAGGGCCTCAATCAACGTATTTTCAGTTGCTCTAGACATCATGGTTGCTTGAGGACTTCAATCTGAGCGGTGTTTCCTCGAGTGACTAATGCCTGAGACGGTCACGATTGGAGACTTGACTCATGAGATTCGTATTTCGGCGATTGACGGCGCGTCAGCAGCTTGGCACAGGTCGCGGTTTACTTCACTTCATTGTTTGGCTTGTCATGGGAATGGGCGCCATAACGTCCATAGGAATACCTCCCGTTGCCGCAGCAAATTGTACCGTGACTTTCGCCGAAAATGCTTCCGCGACTGACCAAGTTGTCGCTGGCCAATCTGCATCGACGCCGACCCCTCTGACCCTTGTCAATGCGTTAAATCCAAAGTTCTCTGATGCGGGCTACACATTCAGTGATTGGAGTACAGCGGCCGATGGACCGGGAGTCACCTACACCGACGGCGAGGTGTATTCGTTCGCGTCAGATCTCGTGCTCTACGCCCAGTGGGCGGAGAACCACGTCACGTTCTTCGAGAACGCATCGGTGAGTGACACGGTCTCAGCGGTTCAATTGGGGACTTCTTCGAGCAGTTTGACTTCGTTCGGCGTCCTTTCTCCTACGTTCGTGAAGCCTGGCTTCACCTTCGCTGGTTGGAACACTCGTGCGGACGGCAGTGGCGTGGCCTACGCCGACGGATCGACCTACAACTTCGCGGCGGGGTCGATCCAGTTGTTTGCGCAGTGGTCACCCTCTTCATACGTGGTGTCGTACGACGCGAACGGCGGGTCCGTGAGCCCATCGTCGGCCACCTACAGCACTGGCTCAACCCCTCTCACGCTGCCGACGCCGACCGAAGCTGGCTACGCCTTCGTCGGCTGGTTCAGCGCTGCAACCGGGGGCACGCTCGTCGGCGCAGCCGGCGGCTCGTACTCTCCGTCATCGTCGCTCACGCTCTATGCGCAGTGGACGCCACTGGTCGACACGGTCACTCTGGCGGCCAACGGAGGCAGCGTGAATCCAGCGACGATGTCCTTTGCCACAGGTTCGGCCCCGTTGATCTTGCCGACTCCCACGTACCCCGGGTACTCCTTCACGGGCTGGTTCAGTGCGCCGACCGGTGGCACTCTCGTGGGAGCGGCGGGTTCGTCGTTCTCTCCCACGTCATCGCTCACCCTCTTCGCGCAGTGGACGGCCGACACCTACGCCGTGACCTTCGACGCTAACGGAGGCAGCGTGGCGGTGGGGTCCCTCACCTTCACGAGCGGTTCGAGCCCCCTGGCCCTGCCCACGCCCGTGCGCGCGGGCTACGCAAGTGATGGCTGGTTCAGCGCGCCGAGTGGGGGCACCTTGATCGGGATGGGCGGCGCAAGCTTTTCGCCGAGCGCCAGCGTGACTCTCTACGCGCAGTGGACGCCCGACACCTACACAGTGACCTACGTGGGAGACGGCGCGACGGTGACTCCGTCGAGCACGCCCTACACGACGGGTTCGAGCCCGCTCACGTTGCCGACGTCAACGAACGCTGGCTATACGTTTGACGGCTGGTTTAGCTCGCCAACCGGCGGCACGCTCATCGGGGCGGGCGGCGCGCCTTACACGCCAACTGCCTCGACCACGCTCTTCGCGCAGTGGACGCCCGGAACCTACGTCGTGGACTTCGTCGCCGACGGCGGCACTCCGGCGACGTCGTCGCTCTCCTTCACCACCGGTACGACGCCCATGATCCTCCCGGCGCCGACGCTGACGGGCAGCGACTTCATCGGCTGGTTCAGTGCGCCGACGGGCGGCACCCTGGTGGGCACGGCGGGAATGGCCCTCACGCCGACGGCGCCGACCACGCTCTACGCCCAGTGGCGCGCCCAGCCCACGTTCACGATCACCTTCGTGTCCAACGGCGTGGCGACCAACGTCTCGCCGCTGCAGGGTCTCGTCGGTTCCGCCGTGACCATCCCGGCGAGCGCGACACTGAGCCTCGCGGGTTACACCTTCGCGGGATGGAACACCAACGCCGACGGGTCCGGAGTGAGCTACGCGGCGGGACAGTCAGTGGCGCCCGCTGCTTCTCTGACCCTGTACGCCCAGTGGCGCGCGGTGCCCACGGTCGTGATCTCCTTCAATCTGAACGGCGCGAGCGGCTCGATGACCCCTCTGTCGGGCCCCGAGTCGTCGACGCTCACGCTGCCCGGTGCGAAGGGAGTCTCGCGCAAGGGCTACCGCTTCGCGGGCTGGGCCACGTCGGCCGCGGGTGCAGCCACGCTCGCGAGTGGTCAGTCGATCACGTTGACCGAGTCTGAGGTCCTCTACGCCCAGTGGCGTCCGGTAGGGGCTCGCTACCTGATGAGCTCGGTGGGGCCCTTCTCGTCGCACGCGGCCACTCTCACCTCGAGTGACGAGTCGCAAGTGATCCAGCTCGCCTCGCGCGTCGCGAGTGGTCACTACCACCGCGCGACCATCTACGGCTACGTCTCCTCGGGCTCGCCGTCGAAGTACGCGCGCGCGATGAGTCGCGATCGGGCCGAGCGGGTGGCCTCGGCCCTGCGCGCGGCCCTGCGCGCCCGCGGCCTGGGCGCAGTCCGCGTCGTCGCCCTGGGTGAGGGACCGATGGCCGGTCATCGTGGCGTGTCGGCGCGACGGGTGGAGGTCTTCATCAGCTAGGCGGCCGAGGGTAGACGGCCGGCACCGGCGGAGACGGCCGGCGTCGGCGACACGGGAGCCGGTGGAGGGATTCGAACCCACGACCTGACGATTACAAATCGCCTGCGCTACCACTGCGCCACACCGGCCGGCGGTTCAAGGCTAGTGAAGCTGGGCGTCGCGTTCTAGGCTGTGCCCGATGAGCACCTCCTCGCCCGAGTCACCGGTCTCGGGTTCGCACTACCAGCCCCGCCTCGGCGTGGTGCTGGCGCTGCTGATCATCTTCGTCGCGGCGGCCTTCGCCATCGTGAATTCGCCGTCGCCGGCCGCGACTGGTCCCTCCGCAACGTCCACCACCACGACCACCACCGCACAGGGCACTCACGCGACCACCACCACGACCCCCCCGCGTTCGCGGGTGCGCGTCCAGGTCGCCAACGGCACACTCACGACGGGACTGGCTGGCTCGTACACCCAGCTGCTCATCACGCAGGGCTGGGACGCCCTGCCCCAGGTGAACGCCTCCTCGCGGGTCACCAAGACGATCGTCTACTTCAACCCGGGTTTCCAGTGGGCGGCCCAGCAGATCGCGGCCGAGATCAAGGTGTCGACGTCGGCCGTGACGCCACTGAACGGCCAGACCCCGGTGCCGGGCGCGGCCGGCGACGACGTGGTGGTCGTCCTCGGCCCCGACGTCGCGGTCAGCTGAGCTCGACGGTCGGCAGCTCGACGTCGTAGCGCTCGAGCGCGGCGCGCAGCACCTCGCTCGCCATCGGGCGCAGCTCCTCGAGGGGCCGGTTGCGGTGGCGTCGCACCCCGAGGTCGACCTGGGCGAGAGCGCGCACCCCGAATTTTCTCGCGACGTCGATCAACAGCGCGATCTCCACGCCGTAGCCGCTCTCGAAGTCGACCGCGTCGAGCGCGCTGCGTCGTGCGGCGGTCTCGCCCGCCAGGGGCTGGCGGATCTCGCCGAGGCCGGGGTAGAGCAGCGAGAGGATCGGCCGGGCTGCCAGCTCGGTGACCCGGCCACCACCGGTGGGCATGTGGTGCAGGGGGCGCTCGTAGTAGCCCTTGACGAACTGGACGTCCTCGGACTCGAGCAGCGGCTGGATCAGGCGACCCACGAAGTCGGACATCGGCGAGAGCACGTCGGCGTCGAGGAAGACGACGAGCTCACTCGTCGTCGCGGCCAGGCCGCTGGCCATCGCCGCGCCCTTGCCGCTCGCGGCGATCGCGGGGACGACGCGCGCGCCGTGGTGAGCGGCCACGGTGGCGGTGTCGTCGCTCGAGTGGTCGTCGACGACGACCAACTCGTCGACGTAGTCGCTGCGGCGAATCGCGGTGATCACGGGGCCGATCGTCGCCGCCTCGTTCTGGGCGGGCACGACGACGGCGAGGCTCACCTGGGCCGCGAGGTCGGCCACGCGGCGCGGGTCGTAGGCGTCGGCCTCGTAGGTGGAGGGCACGTCGTCGAAGGCCACGAGCACGAGGCTAGGGGCGCGACGCGTTCGGGCGCACTTGACAGCCTGAGGGCGATCGGCCACTATGGAGGAGTCATCAAGAGCGACTGAGGGACGGGCCCTGTGAAGTCGCGACAACCAGTGCGGGAGTTTTTTCCCGCACCAGGTGCCAAAGCCCGTGCGATGAGAAGGGAATTATGAGTTTCGCCACTGGTCTGATATGCCGAGAGTGCGGTAGCACCTACCCCGCCGAGGCCCGCTATTCGTGTGACTTCTGCTTCGGCCCCCTCGAGGTCTCCTACGACCTCGACGCCGCGCGGGCTTCTCTCACGCGAGAGTCGATCGAGGCCGGTCCCGCCTCGATCTGGCGCTACGGCGCGCTGCTGCCCGATCCGGGCGACGAGCCCGTCGACCTGGGCGCGGGCTGGACGCCGCTGCGCCGCGCGCACCGCCTGGGCGAGGAGCTCGGCCTGCGCGAGCTCTGGCTCAAGGACGACACCCGCAACCCGACCGGTTCCTTCAAGGACCGGGTCGTCTCGGTCGCGCTCTCGAGCGCGCGGCGTCTGGGCTTTTCGACCGCTGCGTGCGCGTCCACGGGCAACCTCGCGACCTCGGTCGCCGCGCACGCCGCGGCCATCGGCTGGCCGAGCGTGACGATCATCCCGAGCGACTTGGAGAAGTCCAAGATCGCCATGGCCGCGATCTTCGGCGGCACGGTGCTCGGCGTCGAGGGCAACTACGACGACGTGAACCGCCTGTGCGTCGAGCTCGTGGCCGAGCACGAGGACTGGGCCTTCGCCAACGTGAACCTGCGTCCGTACTACGCCGAGGGGTCAAAGACCCTCGCGTACGAGATCGCCGAGCAACTGGGCTGGCGCGCGCCGGACCAGGTGGTCGTGCCCGTCGCCTCGGGCAGCCAGTTCACCAAGGTCGCCAAGGGATTCAAGGAGTTCCTCGAGCTTGGTCTCATCGACGGCGAGGTCCCGGTGCTCTTCGGAGCCCAGGCCAGGGGCTGCTCGCCGGTGGCGACGGCCTTCTTCGACGGCGCCGAGGTCGTCACCCCCCAGCGCCCGAACACCATCGCCCGGTCGCTCGCGATCGGCAACCCCGCCGACGGGCCCTACGTGCTCGACGAGTTGCGCGCGCGCGGCGGCGACTGCGGGTCCGTCGACGACGAGGAGATCCTCGAGTGCATCGGCCTGCTCGCGCGCACCGAGGGCATCTTCGCCGAGACCGCCGGTGGCGTGACCATCGCCTCGCTGCGTCAGATGGTGCGTCGCGGCACGATCGACCCGGACAAGTCGACGGTCGCGATCATCTCGGGCCACGGTCTCAAGACCCTCGACGCGGTGGTCGACACCGCGACGGTCACCGCCACCATCGCCCCGACGCTCTCCGCGGCCGAAGAGGCCCTGCGCTTCCACTCGTTGGTGGCCGCGTCATGAGCGTCATCGTCCGCCTGCCCAGCCAGCTGCGCGTGCTCGTCGGCGGTGTCGGTGAGGTCACGGTGGAGGCGACCACCGTGCGCGAGGCCATCGAGGCGCTCGAAGCCACGCATCCGGGTATCGCCCCGCGCGTGCTCGACGACCGCGGGGCGCTGCGGCGCTTCGTCAACGTCTTCGTCGCCGACGAGGACGTGCGCTTCCTCGACGGGCTCGACACGATCGTCGAGGCCGGCCAGACCGTCTCCCTGGTGCCCGCGGTCGCGGGCGGGTAGCCGTTAGCACTCTCGTAGCGAGACTGCTAATATCGGGACGCACCACTCTGGTGCCCCGATTTCCAGGAGGACACAGTGGCGAAACTGATCGCTTTTGACGAAGAGGCACGTCGCGCCCTCGAGCGCGGCATGAACAAGCTGGCCGACGCGGTGCGCGTCACCCTCGGGCCCAAGGGCCGCAACGTCGTGCTGGACAAGAAGTGGGGCGCCCCCACGATCACCAACGACGGCGTCTCCATCGCCAAGGACATCGAGCTCGAGGACCCCTATGAGCGCATCGGCGCCGAGCTGGTCAAGGAAGTCGCCAAGAAGACCGACGACGTCGCCGGTGACGGCACCACTACAGCCACGGTTCTCGCCTGGGCGATGGTCCGCGAGGGTCTCAAGAACGTGGCCGCGGGCGCGAACCCGATGTCGCTGAAGAAGGGCATCGAGGCCGCCGTCGAGGCCGCCGTTTCCTCCCTGGCGGCTCTCGCCACCCCGGCCGACACCAAGGAGCAGATTGCCCAGGTCGCCTCGATCTCCGCGGCCGACACCGAGATCGGCTCCATGATCGCCGACGCGATTGACAAGGTCGGCAAGGACGGCGTCATCACCGTCGAGGAGAGCCAGTCCTTCGGCATGGACATGGACCTCGTCGAGGGCATGCGCTTTGACAAGGGATACATCTCTCCCTACTTCGCCACGGACACCGAGCGGATGGAGGCCGTGCTGGAGAACCCCTACATCTTGCTGATCTCCAACAAGGTCACCGCGGTGCGCGACATCGTGCCCGTATTGGAGAAGGTCATGCAGTCGGGCCGCGCGCTTCTCATCATCGCCGAGGACGTCGAGGGCGAGGCCCTGGCGACGCTCGTGGTGAACAAGATCCGCGGAACGTTCAAGTCGGTCGCCGTGAAGGCCCCCGGTTTCGGCGAGCGCCGCAAGGCGATGCTCCAGGACATGGCGATCCTCACGGGCGCGACCGTCATCGCCGAGGAGGTCGGCCTCAAGCTCGAGAACGCCAGCGTCGAGCTGCTCGGTTCCGCGCGCAAGGTCGTCGTGACCAAGGACGAGACGACCATCGTCGAGGGCGCGGGCGACGAGGACGACATCAAGGGCCGCATCGCTCAGATCAAGGCCGAGATCGAGAACACCGACTCGGACTACGACCGCGAGAAGCTCCAGGAGCGTCTGGCCAAGCTCTCCGGCGGCGTCGCCGTCATCAAGGTGGGCGCGGCGACCGAGGTTGAGCTCAAGGAGAAGAAGCACCGCATCGAGGACGCCGTCTCGACGACGAAGGCCGCGATCGAGGAGGGCGTCGTGCCCGGCGGTGGCGTGGCCCTGCTGCGTTCGCGCAGCGCGATCGAGGACGTCGTGGACTCCCTGGTCGGCGACGAGGCCACCGGTGCGCGCATCGTGGCCAAGGCCGTCGAGGCGCCGCTCACCCAGATCGCGGTGAACGCCGGCCTCGAGGGCGGCGTCATCGTGGACCGCGTGCGCAACCTGCCGACCGCCACCGAGGGCCTCAACGCGGCCACTGGCGAGTACGAGGACCTGATCAAGGCGGGCGTCATCGACGCGGCCAAGGTGACGCGCTCGGCCCTGCAGAACGCGGCGTCGATCGCCGCGCTCTTCCTCACGACCGAGGCGGTCATCGTGGACAAGCCCGAGGAGAAGGCTCCGGCCATGCCCGGTGGAGGCATGGAGGACTACTAAGCCTCTCGAACTTCACGACGACGCCGCGGGAACTCCCGCGGCGTCGTCGCGTTTGGGGCGAGAACGAGGGCCGTAGCATGGGCCCATGACTCCAGAGCCTCTCACCCCTTCGCGCGGACTGAACGTGCTGCACCTCTTCTGTCGTGTCGACGGCGAGGTCGAGCGAGAAGGCCTCGCCGCCGCCATCGAGAACGCCCGGGGCAAGGGTCTCCAGGTCGTGACCGCCGCGATCCTCGGGGCCAAGGGCGACGTCGCTTTCATGATCCTGGGCGAGGACCTCTGGGACCTGCGCCTCCTGCAGTCCTACATCCAGGCGGCGGGACTCACCGTCGCCGAGAGCTACGTGTCGGTGACCGAGGTCAGCGAGTACGCGGCCGGCATGCCCGAGCAGATGCTGAACGACCGGCTCTATCCGGTCCTGCCCCCCGAGGGCAAGCCGGCCTTCTGCTTCTATCCGATGTCCAAGCGCCGCGGCGAGACCAACAACTGGTTCGGCCTCGAGTACGACCGACGTGAGGAGCTGATGCGCGAGCACGGCAAGTCGGGCAAGAACTTCCGCGGTCGGGTCCTGCAGGTCGTCACCGGTTCGACCGGCCTCGATGACTGGGAGTGGGGCGTGACGCTCTTCGCGGTGCACGTCGACGACCTGAAGGACTGCGTCTACACGATGCGCTTCGACGAGGCCTCGACGCTCTACGGCGAGTTCGGACCCTTCTACACGGGTATCGTCGCCGAGCTCGACGACGTCCTGGACGCGGCGCTCGCCTAGGCGTAGCGTTCCAGCATGTCCCACACGGTTCCGGACAAGACCCTGCTGCGCTGGGCGGAGTCGCTCGCGGGCGTGGCGCGCACCGGACTGGGCTTCACCGAGAGCCAGTACGAGCGCGAGCGCTTCGAGGAGGTGCTGAAGATCGCCGCCGACATCAAAGTGGCGGCCGTCGAGGGACTCGCCGACGTCGTCGACGCCGACGGCATCGTCACCGAGTGGATGCGCGAGGTGGGTAGCGGGGTGCCGGGATACGCGACCCCGAAGGTCGCCGTCGGTGCCGCCGTCTTCAACGACGAGGGCGACCTGCTCCTGATCCAGCGCGCTGACTCGGGAGTCTGGCTCTATCCGACCGGCTGGTGCGACATCGGATACTCCGCACCCGAGGTCGTGGTGAAGGAGGTCCTCGAAGAGACCGGCGTCGAGGTCGAAGTCGAACGGCTCATCGGCGTGCTCGACGGCATGCGCCTGGGCGCGTCGCGCATCCCGCTCTACTCCCTGCTCTTCCTCTGTCGCGCGACCGGGGGAGAGCTCGCGGCCCACCCGCTCGAAGTGACCGACCTCGGGTGGTTCAGCCGCCACGCGCTGCCGTCGCCGACGCTCGGCGCCGAGCGCTGGGCCGATCACGTCTTCGCCGCGATCTCTGGTGAGAACCGTGACGTCTTCTACGACGACCTGCGCCGTCCGGTGTGGCGAGGCGAGTCGTGACTCTCCTCGTTGAGATCGTCACGCGGGCCACCGACGAGATCCGTGACGCGATGAACATCCTGATCCCCCAGCTGTCGTCGCGCGCCGAGCCGATCGACGACGCGAAGCTCGCGAGCATCGTTGCCAATGAGTCGCTGACTCTCTTCGTCGCGCGCGACGGCGAAGCGGTCGTGGGCACACTCACGCTGGCCGTCTTTCCCATCCCGAGCGGCGATCTCGCGCTGATCGAAGACGTCGTGGTGGACGAATCCGCGCGGGGCCTCGGCGCCGGCGAAGCGCTGGTGACCGCGGCCATCGCGCGGGCCGCCACCCTCGGAGTCACGGAGATCGATCTCACGAGTCGGCCGTCGCGCAAGGCCGCGAACGCGCTCTATCAGAAGATCGGCTTCGTCCAGCGCGAGACCAACGTGTACCGCTTTAGCCTTGAGTGAAGGTGACGAGGCGCCACCGGTGACTGACGTGGTGACCCTCGTGACGCCGCGTCTGGTTCTTCGCCCTTGGCGTGACGACGATCGTGCGCCCTTCGCGGAGATGAACGCCGACCCCGCGGTCATGGAGTTTCTCCCACACCCGCTCACGTTCGTCGAGTCGAACGAGTTTGTCGAGCGGATCACCGATGCATGGCAACGGGGGTTCGGCCTATGGGCGGTCGAAGCGCGCGACACGGGATCCTTCATCGGTTACGCCGGCTTCGCTCAGCCCGACTGGTCCGCCCACTTCACACCCTGCATCGAGATCGGCTGGCGCTTGAGGTCAGAATCGTGGGGCCACGGCTTCGCGACTGAGGCGGCGTCGGCGGCGTTGGCCTGGGGACGAGGCCACGTCGAGTTCCCTCGCGGCGAGGTCGTGAGCTTCACCACGGTGGCGAATTCGCGTTCGAGAAGGGTGATGGAGAAGTTGGGGTTCACGCATGATGAGTCCGACAACTTCGACCACCCGATGCTGGCCGACGGGCCGCTGCGTCGCCACGTCCTGTACCGCCGGCGGATCGACGCTTGAGTGGCAGGGAATCTCGCTCGCGGGCGACGGAGTGAGCGACTTCGCCCCGGCGCCGCGGGCTGGTGGTCAGGGGCGCGACTGGTCCACGATCTGGCCCAACCAGGGCACGATTCGGCGCGCGTCGTCGAGTGCTGCGACTCGCGACGGATACTCGTGTCCGGAGTGATAGCTGATCGGCGTCCAGGCACCCATGTCTTCGGGATCGCGGCGGAACTCCTCGAACCCGAAGGTTCCGTTGGGCCGAGAGAAGAGGTCGACGCAGCGATCGGCCTCGCTGTTCTCATAGCTCGTAAGGACCAACCACGCGCGATCGAGACGTGACGACATCATCCGGATGATACGACCTGGGCCGTCGAAGGGGAGTGGTCCCGAGCGAGCGACGACGAGCGTGGCCGTGGCGCTGCTAGACACATCGTCGTGAGGCTCTCTGCGTTGAAGACGATCATTCTCGCCGTCGTGATCGCCGCAGGGCCGACCTCGACCGTGGTCGCCGAGACCGTGCCGGCCGCGCCGGCCAGCTCGAACATCGTGTGTGGTGCGGACCATCTGAGTGTCACCTGGCGCGGGAGCACCGGGGGGCTCGCCGGCCACAGTGGCGACCTGTTCTGGATCCGCAACACGGGGCCGGTGACCTGCGAACTGCGCGGGTACCCGATCGTTCACTTCATCGCGCGCGGGCGCGTGGCCCCGCTCACCACACTCGATTTCATCTCACCCCTCGGACGACCGACCGGCCTGCGGCGCGGTCCCGTGCCGTTGGTGCCCCTCGCGGAGGGGAAGGTGGCCTCCTTCTGGGTCGTCGGCAGCGACGTCGTGACACCGTGTCGAGACCTCGCGAGCATGGTCGTCGTGGTGCGCCCGCTGAAGGGCCGAGCCGTCATCGGCTCGCCGTCGGTCTACGCGTCCTGGCCCTTTTGCGGTTCAGAGGTCGCGGTGTCGCCGATTATCCCGGGCGCGAGTGGCTCCGTGCCTGCGCTCTCGATTCACGCGGTCGTCTCCTTCGGGCCATAGTCGCGTCGCGGCGACGTCGAGTTGCCCTAGGACGTCGCCAGGTGCTGAGAGATGATGTCGAGAACCCGCTGGGGGTCGTCGGGCGTGACACAGGGTCTCATCCAGCGGCCGAGGTCGAGCTCGATGCCGGTGACCTTCGTCGGCCGAGTGGGATCGAGGTTGTACCAGTGGCGAAGGTCGCCCGAGCCCCAGACGCGCCACTTGCCGCGCATGACGCGCAACTTGAAGGGAGTCGCGGAGCGGATCCGCCGATAGCGGATCCTCTTCGGCCCCCAGAGGTAGTACCACCTGATGGTCAGCTTCTCGTCGTCGCAGCGCACGCGACCGTCGTCATAGAGCGACGCCCTCATGATCGACACGTTAGGGGTGGCGCGTCGTCGGCGCCATTGTTTTCAACCGCGCCGTGGCCGGCCCCTACTCCTCGCGGAAGTTGATCATCCAGCGCACGCCGAAGCGATCGAGGCACGTTCCCCAGTAGCCGAAGAACATCTCCTGCATGCCCGCCGCGTCGCTGCCGCCGTCGCTGAGAGCGAGGAAGAGACGATCGGCTTCCTCGCGCGTGTCGGTCTCAAGGCTGATGGTCGTGTTGTTGCCGATTCGCACACGCTGACCCATCGATTCGAGAGCGTCGGTCGCCATCAGCACGTGCCCGTTGAGGATCGTCACCTCGGCGTGGAGCACCTTGTCCGATTCGTCCTCACTGATCCCCGCC
>DATIVP010000007.1:0-5974 GCA_035465755.1 Acidimicrobiales bacterium
GTGTAGACGACGTCGGCCGCGCTAAAGGGCTTGCCGTCGGACCACTTCACACCGGGACGGATCGTGAAGGTCAGCGTCTTGTTGTTGTTGCTCCACGCCGAGGACGTGGCGAGCCACGGTGTGACCTTGCCGCTCTGAAGAGAGTTGACGAACTCGAGCGTCTCGTAGGTCACGCCCACCGAATAGGGCGCAGACGACGGGATGAACGGGTTGAAGGTGCAGGGCCAGAGCATGCCCTGCTCGTTGGCCAGGTTCAGCGGCACTTGCGTCGCTGCACCCGCTGTGCTCGATGCGAGCACGCCGGGGGTCACCGCCATGCAGGCCCCCGCGACCATTGCGAGCGCTGAACTGAACAGGCCCGCCCGAAACTTATTCCTCACAGTGAAACTCCTCCCTCGTGGGAATCCGCGAATCCCCAGTTCACATTGCGCTCGGCGCACCGTCTGCTCGCAGGACATTACTGCCCGACGACTCGCGAGTGGCACCGCCCACGGAGTCACAATATGTGAACTCTTCACACCTGGCAACCCAAAAGTGAGAGAATTTCACAAAACCTGTTAAATCGGCGAGAACTTTTCTCACGCCGGCGAAAGCAGCGCGGAACCACCGACCTCAGGCGCTGAGGGTGACCTTGTTCAGGACCGGTGAGGTGTCGATCGCCCGGCCCCGGCGCTGGCCCAGGCGAAGGGCGAGCACCTGGCCCACGAGGACCTCGGCCAAACCGGTCGCCCAGTTCGCACTCGCGCCCGGCAGCACGATCTCGGCGTCGGCGGCGGCGCTACGTCGACCGGGGGGGCGGATCACGACGGTGGCCGCGCCCAGGCCTCGACTGGTCGCGAGCACCTCGTCGGCGATGGCGTCGCCGATTTCGTCCGTGAGAAGGAGGATCGTCGCGGTGGCCTCGGCGTCGGCGCCGATCGGTCCGTGGAGGAAGTCGGCGACGGAGAACGCCTCGGCACGAACGCCCGTGACTTCGCGGACCTTGAGGGCCGCTTCGCTGGCCGCCGCGTAGCCCACCCCACGGCCGAGGAAGGTGAGTCCGCGCGCCACGTCGAGCAGCTCGACCGGCAGTGACGCGGCGAGTGCCCAGTCAACGACTCCGTCGACCAAGTCGGCCAGATCGTCGATGCCCGCCAGGGGCTCGCCGCGAAGTTCGCCCACGAGTTGACTGAGCGAGTGCCACGTCGCCGAGAAGGTCTTCGTCGAGGCGATCGCCCTCTCGGGGCCAGCGGCGAGGTCGATGGTGAGTTCGGCCGCGCGCCCGAGCGGTGAGTCGGGGTCATTCGTCAAGACGGCGCTGGGCCGTCCCTGGGAGCGCGCGGCGTTGACGACCTCGACCATTCCCGGCGAACGTCCCGATTGCGAAATGGCGAGCACTCCCGCGCCGTCGAGTCGCATCGGTCGCACGCCCTCGAAGAGCGACGGGGCGGCTAGTGCGACGAGGAGCCCGCACTCCTGGCCCGCGACGTACTGAAAGTAGCGCGCGGCGTTATCTGACGAGCCGCGTGCGGCGACCAGCGCGTGGGTGATCGAGCCCCACGAATTCGCAACGAGTTCGGCCTGTTTCGCTCCGGCCGCGGCGCGCGCGCGCAGCACCGCGCCCTGGGACCTGATCTCTTCTTCGAAGTGCGTCGTCATCGAGTCCCACCACAGGTTCGTTGGATGCTCGTAGCGTAGCGGCGCACCTCGCGCTCGACGTTCGAGCTACTGAATCGCCGCGCTGAAGAGCCGCAGTGCCCCGCGCATCGTCGCCAGGTTGTCATTGACCACGACGCGCACCCCCAGGTCGGCGAAGTCCGCCGGCTCGACGTGGCGCGCGTTGCCCCCGGCGAGGTGGATGACGTCGGCGTCGAACTCGGCGATGAATCCCACGACCGCGCGGTGCAGGCGCACGCGCCATCGCTCCTCGTCCCTCGCCCGAGAAGGCTCGCCGAGTGCCTCGTCGTAGGTATCACCGTCAGCGAACAACTCGGCTCCCACGTCGCGAATCTTCACCGGTCGCCCGTCCACGACGAGGGCGATGCCAAATCCCGTGCCCAGCGTGAAGACGAGTTCAACGAGGTGCCCTTCGGCGCAGCCGTAGGCCGCCAACGTGGCGTCGTTGACGACGCGCACATCGCGCCGGGTCGCCGCCCGCAGCGCCCCTTGAAGGTCGAAGTCGCGCCACTGGCCCTCGATATCGGAATCCACGGGCGTCAAGATCCCCCCGACGCGAGCCAGATTGCCTGGCTCGAGCACACGGCCGTCGATCATGTCCCCCGGAAAGCCCACGCCAATTCGATCGCAGTCACGCTCGTCGATCTGGCGAGCGACGACCTCGATCAAGCGCGACGGCGGGCACGGGTAGGGGGTGGGCACCGTCTGGAGCGGCTCGACGAGCTCGCCGCGCTCGTCCAGCACGCAGAACTTGATCAACGTTGCGCCGATGTCGACGGACAAGATGGCGTCGCGCGCGTCGCGCGTCGAAAGAGTCACGCAGGCAGTGTAGAGAGTCTTGCTTCGACCTAAGTGGCGCCGCTACATAGACTCGCGCTCGTCGTGGATCAGTCGCCCCCCGCCATCGAGTCACCCACCACGGTCGTGATGACGCGCTCGGGTGTGGCCACCACCGCCGCGAGTTTCGTCCTCATCGGCGCGAGCGCATCGCTGCTCGGCCCCCTGCTCATCACCTTCGGGCAACGTTTCCATCTCACGCCGGCCGTCGCGGGCCGAATCCTCAGCGTCTTCTTCGCCGGTGCGCTCTTGGGGGTCGTCCCCGGCTGGCTCGGCGGTCGACGGCTCGCGGGCGGACGAGTCTTGAGCGTCGCCCTCCTCGTGATCGCCCTCGGCGGGGCCGGGGCGTCGATCGCGTCGCGCTGGAACCTGCTCCTCGCGAGCGTCTTCATCCTGGGGCTGGGTTTCGGCGCCGTCACGATCACGGTCAACACCTTGCTCGCGCGCACGCCCGAGGTCGGTCGCGCCTTCCGCTTGAGCGTCGCCAACGCGGCCTACGGGGTGGGCGCGATCATCACGCCCCTCGTCCTCGCGGCCATCAAACCCCGTCACTACCCCGGCGTCTTCGCGACAATCGCCGCCCTCTCGGGTCTCCTCGCCGTCACGACGGGCGGGGTACACGCACCGCCGCACCACGGCGAGACGCGCGAGCGCCCGATCGCCGATGCGACGAGGAGGCGCCGGATCCTTGCGACGTTCATCGTCGCCTACGTGTTCTACGAAGCGCTCGAATCGAGCTCATCGGGGTGGATGGCCAGTCAGCTGCACGGCGCCGGTTACAGCGATCACGTGGCGATCGTGGTGACCGCCGGCTTCTGGATCGGCATGACCGTGACGCGCGCCCTCGGTGGCGTGCTGCACCGGCGCTTCTCCGCCGCCGCCATCGTCCTCGCCAGCCTCGCACTCGCGATCGTCGCGGGCCTGGCCATTTCCTCAAGCACCGTCGCACCAATCGGCTATCCGGTGCTCGGGATGATCCTGGCCTCGGTCTTTCCCATGGGCCTGATGTGGTTTTCGCTGGTCGCGCCCCACGACAGTGATGGCATGTCGCTGCTCATCCTCTTTAACATGGCCGGCGGCATCCTCGGTCCCGGGGCGGTCGACCTGCTCGTCGCCCACCAGGGCGTGCGGGTCGTCCCCTTCGCGATCGCCGCGCTGGCGTGCATCGACCTCGTGATCTTTGCCAGCCTGCGGCGCTTTCGCCGAGCCTCGTCGGACCCACTCACCAGCCAGGCGTAGGGTCAGGTCACCTCACGCGGGACGGTTGCGCCCGATGCCACCGCGCGGATGAAAGCCGGGGCGACGCCGACAGCGCCCGGCTCTCAGCGCCCAGCGCGGCGGCCGGAGGGGCCGAACGACCCCGTGGTGGAGGTGATGGGATTCGAACCCACTGCCTCTACATTGCGAACGTAGCGCTCTACCAATTGAGCTACACCCCCGAGGGATCACCAGTTTAACCCAGGGCGTAGCGGGCCGATGACGCGTGGGCCCAGCCCGATCCCGCGGCGTTGTCGTAGTCCTCGTACTGCTCGTAGCGCTCGTAGCCGCCGGCGACGTGGCCGCGCCCGTCTTCCTCGTCGTCGCGATAGAGCGGCTCGACGGGCGCGAGCCCGTGCGTGCGTCCGAGCCCCACCGACGACTCAGACAGGTAGCCCTGGGAAAGGGCGAAAAGGGCCAGGGCCACGTAGGAGACGTCGGCGAGCCAGGTCAGAACCGCGAGGTCAAAGACGAGCGAGACGTTCGTGGCGAACGCGGCGCCAGAGACGACCACGGTCGCGAGAGCCAAACGGGTGATCATCACGCGTCGGCGCCGTCGCATCGAGCGAACCGCGCGCACGGGCTCGTGATCGACTTCGAGCGGCAACTCGCGCGGGACCGCGGAGTACGCCGACGCGTAGCGGTTCTCGCGGACCGGGCGCACGGCCTCGCCACGGTCGTAGTCGTAGTCCTCGCTCCACTCCTGCCATGTCTGACGCGACTCCAGTGACCGATAGGTGTCGTCGTCCTTCACGACGGTCAGGCGCGGGCGCGCGGCCCGGGACTCGGCGAGCGTCGCTCGTCGCACGGGCTGGGGTGCGGGCGGCGCGTCGGCGTAGTCGTCGAGACGGTACGCGGGCTCCACGGCGTATCCCTGACGGCTCAACACCTCATGCTCAGCGTGGAAGTGGTCGATGGATCGATCCGATCCCATGTCACGGATCTTTCGCACCACGACGGGGGCGAGAAACGCGATCCACGCGAGAGCGAGGATGACCAGGATCATTCGGCGAACTCCCCAAGTAATCCACGTGACATTGCCGTCAAATGTACCGCCAAAGATTTTGAAAATGGTGGATGTTAGGCCTCGTGGAGACCGCATTCCATGGTCGTCGATCCGACCCAACGTCCCGAGCGCCGGTCGTGAGCATCGAGGGGCTTCTGCGTGACGGGCGCACAGCCTATTGAGGCATATCCCTCGCTCCACAGCGGGTGGGTGGGCAGGTCGTTCGCCGCGAGGTAGTAGCTCACGTCGTCATCGCTCCACGTGGCGAGAGGATTGACCTTGACCAACTCGAACTTCTCGTCCCAGGACACGATCGGCATCTGCGCGCGCGTCGCCGCGTCGACACGCTTGACCGCGGTCACCCACGCGTCGCGCCCGGCGAGGGCCGCGCGCAGCGGCTCGACCTTGCGCGCCGCGCAGCATCCGGGCTCACCGCACAGCGGCGCCGACGCGGGTGGCGTCGTGACCAGAACGTTGAGCGACCAGTCGCGCTCGACGCGGCGCATGAACTCGAGCGTCTCGGGGAAGTGCCCGCCGGTGTCGAGGAAGACGATCGGGGTGTTCGGGCGCACCTCGTGCACCATGTGCAACAGCGCGACGTCTTCGAAGGAGCAGGCCATGGCCACGTCGGCGTAGTTGACGAACACCCAGTCGAGGATGTCGAGCGGGCTGGCGTTCTCGAGGCGCGCGGCCGTCGTCGCCAGGTGCTCTAGTAGTCTGGGCTCTGCTGAAATCATGGGTCTCCCGAGATATCTCTACTATAATCTAGTGGATTAATAGACTATCCCGGGAGTTCCCTTAGTCATGACTGTCACCCCTCTGCGCACTCACCCCTCCCTCGACCACCTCGACGCCCTCGAATCCCAGGCGATGTTCATCCTGCGCGAGGTCGCGGCCGAATGCGAGAGGCCCGTGCTGCTCTTCTCCGGTGGCAAGGACTCCGCGGTGCTGTTGCACCTCGCAGTTAAGGCCTTTAGCCCCCAGCGACTCCCCTTCCCGGTGATGCACGTCGACACCGGACAGAACTTCCCCGAAGTCCTCGAGTTTCGCGACCGCACGGTCGAACGTCTCGGCGCACGCCTCGTCGTGGCGAGCGTGCAGGACTCGATCGACCAGGGTCGCGTGGTCGATCCCGGACCGCTCGGCAGCCGCAACCGCCTCCAGAGCGTGACCCTGCTCGACGCGATCACCGAGCACGGCTTTGACGCGGCCTTCGGC
>DATIVP010000008.1:0-5212 GCA_035465755.1 Acidimicrobiales bacterium
GCCGACGTTCACGTCACTCCTCGAAGTTCGCGCGCAGCGCGTCGCGGAAGGCGAGGCCCACCCGCAGACGCTCGACCAGTTGGTCGACCTGGCGCTGCTCGCCACCGACCGAGTGACTGGCGTGGAACGCGGCGACCTCGGCGGCGAATGCGTCGTCGGCGATGAAGGTCCCCACGCCCGAGGCCACGCGGCCGCGGTAGTTCGGCGGGAAGTCGTTCATCACGTCGTCCCAGCGCGAGACCAGGTAACGCCAGACGTCGGGTCCGGTCACGCGGTTGCGCGACAAGAGTCCGATCTCGATGGCGGCGTCCTGGGAGCGGAACTCGCTGAAGCACTTCTCGGCGGCGTCAAGGGCCAGTGCGCTCACCGGGAAGTCGGCGAGCGCCCACAGGTAGCGCTGCTCCTCCTGGGGAGTGGCGGCGTTGCGTCGGCGCTCGAGGAAGAACGCGTAGTCGCCCGAACGGCCCTCGTCGGCGACGACGCGCAGGATCGAGCGTGCGAGGTCGCCCTCGAGGGGGCCGGCTTCGAATCGGCGTCGGGCTTCGGCGCGCACTGCCTCGTCGGCGCCCAGCGTGCCCAGGGTGCCGAGGATCACGCCGCGCAACTGACCCGTGCGCTCGTCCTCGCCCGGGCGCGGCTCCCAGCCCAGGCGCGCGAACTGCGGCGCGAAGAGGTCGCGGACGATGTTCGCGAGTCGACCGCGCTGCTCGTCGGTGACGGCCCGACTGGCGAAATCCATCGCCGTGGCGATCGTCGTCCACGGCGCAGGCTCGTTCTGGTCTCCCATGCCGCGCGCCACCGCGAGGAAGTCGCCCCAGGTGATCTCACCCGCAAAGAGCAGCGCCCAGCTGTCGGCCACCAGCGTCGCGCGCTCGAGCTCGTCGAGCTCGCCCAGGCGTCCGGCGAGGACCGCGAGGTCACCGCTTGCGTAGCGCGAGCGGTAGACGCCCGACCCGCCGGCGTTGAGGACAACCGGTGCGGCGTCGGTGACGGCGAGGGGCGTGTCCTCGAGCAGGTGGCGTGACGCGGCGCCGCCATCGAGGGAGCGGGTGAGGACCGGCACGATCCACTTCTCGCCGATCGCGCTCTCGCCGGCGCGGGGGCCGTAGGCGAATGGCGACTGGGAGATCGTCGCGTTCTCGAGGCTGACCACCGGGTGACCGCCCTGGAGGATGAAGGTGTTCATCAGCGCGCGTACCGGCTGGCCCGAGATCTCCTCGAGGGCGTCCCACAGGTCGGTGGTGACGGTGTTGGCGTAGCTGTGCTTTCTCAGGTAGTGGCGGATGCCGTCGCGAAAGACCTGCTCGCCGAGGTACTGCTCGAGCATGCGCAGCACCGAGCCGCCCTTCTCGTAGGTCAGCACGTCGAACATGCCGCGGATGTCGTCGGGCGAGATGACTTCGTATTCGATGGGCCGCGTCGAGTGCAGGCCGTCGATCTGCAGGGCCAGGTCGCGCTGGATGCCAAAGTCGACCCACATCTTCCACTGAGGGCGGAAGGCGTTGGTGCAGAGAACCTCCATGAACGTGGCGAAGGCCTCGTTGAGCCAGATCCCCTCCCACCACTCCATGGTCACGAGGTCGCCGAACCACATGTGGGCCATCTCGTGGGCGACGACCTCGGCCACGCGCTGCTTCTCGGCCAGCGACACGGTCTCGGGATTGACCAGCAGGGCCGTCTCGCGATACGTGATGCAACCCAGGTTCTCCATCGCTCCGAAGGCGAAGTCAGGGATGGCGATCATGTCGAGCTTGTCGCCGGGGTAGGGGATGTCGAAGTACTCGGAGAAGAAGGCGAGGGCGAATTCACCGGCCTCCAGCGCGAGGTCCACGAGGTGGCCCTTGCCGACGGGATAGACCACGCGCAGCGGCGTGCCGAGCACGTCGACGGCCGCCGTCTCCTCGAAGGGCCCGATCACGAAGGCCACGAGGTAGGTGGACATCTTCATCGTCGGCGCGTAGCTGACGGTCTTGTGCCCGTTTCCGAGGTCGACGTTGGCGACCTCGGCGGTGTTCGAGTAGGTCGCCAGGTGGCTCGGCACGGTCAGGTTCACTTGGAAGGTGGCCTTGAAGGAGGGCTCGTCGAAGCAGGGGAAGGCCTGGCGGGCGTCGGAGTGCTCGAACTGCGTCGTGGCGATCGTGTGCGAAGTGCCGTCGGCGTCGGTGAAGGTCGAGCGGTAGAAGCCCGTGAGCTGGTCATTGAGGATGCCGGTGAAGGCGATCTCGAGGGTCGCCTCTCCGGCGGGTACCGCGTCGTCGAAGCCGAAGGTCGCGGTCTGGTAGGTCTCGTCGTGGCTCACTGGCCCGGAGCGGTGGGTCGCGCCACCGGCGCTGACGGCCATCGCGCCCAGTTCGAGGTCCTTCGCGTGCAGGGTGATCGACCGGACGGGCTCGGTCACCTCGACATCGATCTCGACGCGTCCGGCGAAGGTTGCGGCGTCGATGTCGGGGGTGAGAAAGATTCGATAGGCCCGCGGCAGGACCGTTCGGGCGAGACGATAGGGGTTCTTCGACGTGTTCATAAGTCGCCACCTTACGCTCAAATCTTCTACGCTCGCTAGGTGACAACAACGCCCACGCCGGTCTCTCTGCGCATGCGCCCCGGTCCCAATCGGCTGGCGGTGACGGGAATCGGCAATGCGATGCTCGACGTGATCACCCGCGATTCGCACGACGCCTACGAGTCTCTCGGACTGGTGAAGGCGTCGATGACCTTGATCGAGGAACACCAGCTCGCCACCTTCTACGACGCGATGGGCCCCACGATCCAGATGTCCGGCGGGTCGGTCGCCAACTCCATCGCCGGCGTGGCCAACCTGGGCGGAACGTGCGGCTACATCGGCAAGGTGGCCGACGACGAATTTGGCGAGCGCTTCACCCACGACCTGCGAAGCCTCGGGGTCGAGCTCGACCTCGCGGTGGCCGCCGCCCACGAGGGCGCCACGGGGCGCTGTCACGTGTTCATCTCCGACGACGCCCAGCGCACCATGGCGACCTACCTCGGCGCGTCGAACCAACTGCGTGCCGACGACATCAACGAGGGGCTGATCTCGCGCTCGGAGATCACCTACGTCGAGGGCTACCTCTTCGACCTGCCCCCGGCCAAGGAGGCGGTGCGCAAGGTGGTGAACATGGCCCACGAGCACGAGTCGCTGGTGGCGCTGTCGCTGTCGGACATGTTCTGCGTGGATCGACACCGTCGCGACTTCCTCGAACTGGTCACGAGCGACGTCGACGTGCTGTTAGCCAATGAGACCGAGATCACCTCGCTGTTCCAGGCGCGCCATTTGGGAGCGGCCTTCGAGGCGATCAACGAGCTCGGCCTGCTCGCCGTCGTGACCCGCGGTCCCCAGGGCGCCGACGTCGTCCTGCCGAGCGGGGTCGTCTCGGTACCGGCGAGCGAAGTCGAGACAGTGGTGGACCAGAACGGCGCCGGCGACATGTTCGCCGCCGGCTTCCTCTACGGGCTCGCCCTCGGTGCCGACCCGGTCGAGGCGGCCGAACTTGGCTCGCTGTGCGCGGGCGAGATCATCAAGCACCTCGGCGCGCGGCCCGAGGTCGACCTCGAAGAGCTCGCGATCGAGGCCGGACTGCTCTAGAGGCCCCGGGCGTCGAGCTCGCGATCGAGCTCGCGAGTGCGCCGGGTCTCGTAGCGCACCCAAGAAATCGCGATCGGCACGCAGATGAGCAGCATCAGTGCGTCGCCGCCGATCCACATGATCGCCCCACCCAGGTGCACGTTGTCAAGGATCGACACCGTCGTCGAACCCGCCGGGGCGTCGGTCGTGTAGGCGGGGAACGGATTGTGCGAGGACATCGCCAACGCCAGACCGGTGAAGGTGTCCACCGGCACCGCCGCCATCACGTAGACGAGGCGCAGTCCGGGGTGGATCCCGGCGCCGTCGTCCGCGTCGAGCACGGGACGAAAGAAGAAGTAGCCCACGACGAGAAAGCCGATCTCCTCGGCGTGGTGGAGCCACTCGTGGGTCAACATCAGATTGAAAAAGCCCGTCAGGTGCGTGATGGGGATGAAGACGAAGTAGAGGCCGAACCCCATGAGGGGGTGCAGAAGGACTCGCACGACTCCCGAGTCGAGGCCTCGGCGAAGGGTCGCGCCACCAGAGCGACGAGCCAGCTCGAGCGGGCGACCCGCGGCGAAGAGGGGAGCGGCGACCATGATGAGGAGCAGGTGCTCAACCATGTGGATGCTGAAGTACTCGTGGTCATAGACACCGATCACCGACTGGGTGGCGAGAAAGGTCACGACGAGGCCGGCCATGAACAGCGCGGTGCGCGAGCGCGGCCAGGACGGCGCGCGCCGCACGGCGAGGAGATAGGCGAGTCCGGCAATCACCATCAGTGCGGTGGGAAATATCGCGACCTGCCATTGGTTCAGGTGATGCCACGAAAACTGCGCATTCATCGTCGCGGGCACCGCGTCAGTCTAGGACGAGGCTCAGTCCTGAGAAACTCATCAGTAGGATGTGCGCGTGAAGTCGAAGTGGTTTAGTTCGCGAGCCCTCGTCCTCCACCTCTCGTTGATCGCGTGGCTCGCGCTGTGCGCGACCGCCGCCTGGTGGCAGGTCGGCCGAGCGGTGCAGGGCAACGCGCTGAGTTTCATGTACTCGATCGAGTGGCCCGTCTTCGGCGTCTTGGGCGTGCTCGGGTGGTTCGCGATGCTCAACATGGAGCGCGCCACGGAAGAGGAAGAGCGCGAGCGCCGCGAGTATGAAGAGCGCATGCGCACCGAGGCCCAGGCGGCGCGCGCTCGCGCCGACGCCGCCGCGGCCGAGCGCGAGGATCCCGTGCTCGCCGCCTACAACTACCACCTGGCCAAGGTGGCGGTCCAGCCGAAGAAGAAACTCTGGGGCCACTAGTGCAGGTGGCGTTTGCGCGCTACCGCGTGATGTCCTTTGTCACCGGTACCACGTTGCTGGTGCTGTGCGTGTTCCTTCTGCTGCACACGGTGGATCTCGGACTGTGGACCCACCTGAAGATCCTGGTGACCGTCGTCGGCGTGGGCCACGGCGTCGTGCTCTATCCCATCTACATGGTGATGTGCTTCCAGTTCGCCCTCAAGGCCCGCCTGCACCCGGGCTGGGTCGCCCTGATGCTCCTCGCGGGATTCGTGCCCGGACTCGCCTTCTACATGGAACACCGCATGGCCACCACGGTGATGACCCGCTCGAACGCGTGAACCTCTGGACGCAACG
>DATIVP010000009.1:0-5466 GCA_035465755.1 Acidimicrobiales bacterium
CAAGGTTGGCCAGTTGGCCACGGTGAGGGGCATCTTCCGCGCGCGCTACCGCGTCGCGACCATGGTGACGCTGCGAAGCGCCGCGCCGACGCCGGTCTCGACTGTGCCGGCAACGGCGCCGCTCACGACCGCTTTGAACAATGCGCTCACCCAGGAGCGCTACGCGCTGGCCACCTACAAGAACGTCGTGGCCAAGTTCGGGGCCATCCCACCCTTTAGCAACATCATTCCCAGTGAGGCACAGCACGTGGCGATCGTCACTGCCCTGATGACCGCGCACGGCGTCCCGGTTCCCGCGTCGAGCACGACGGGTGCCGCCGCGCCGGCGACACGCACGGCCGCCTGTCAGCTCGGCGTCACGGTGGAGACCTCGGTCATCGCCATGTACCAGAACGCCATCGTCCAGGCCAAGGGCTTCCCCGACGTGGTGCGCGCGTTCAGTAACCTGCTGGACGCCTCCCAGTACGGGCACCTGCCCGCGTTCCTGCGCTGCAGTTAGTCTCCTGGCGAGCGGCAGCCCCCCGCCGCGACTACCAGGGTTGAGATGAAGAAGGGACTCCTCGGAGTCCCTTCTTCGCAATGCAGTCCCCGCTGCCAAGGCGGGGCCGCGGCGACTCGACCCGTTCACTGGTCACCAGAGTCACGATGCCGTCGCCCATCTCGACGCCGAGACGCAACGGCTGGCCATTCGACCGTCGTTGACGGTGGCCCGCGGCGCTCGACATCGTCGAGCCCTCTAGACAGAGGACGGTCTTCGAGACTTCCGGTAGCGGCCGAGATTAACGCCGCGGGCGCTCCCGAGCGCCGCGCGCAGACGTGGGCTGCACACCAGCGAAGGAGAAGGGCCGGCCCTTTCGGACCGGCCCTTAACTGCAACTGCCTTGGTGGCGGGGGCAGGATTTGAACCTGCGACCTTCGGGTTATGAGCCCGACGAGCTACCAGACTGCTCCACCCCGCGATGAGTACAGACATGTTACACGATTCAGCGAGAAGTGTTCCCCGGGCCATAAGACTCGCGCGAGAGCGCCGTGGTCGAGGTCCCGGATGCCGAAGAGACCACGTTGGCCCCGCGCTTGAGGGCACTCTTGCACGGCGACGCATCCCGGCGTGTGCCTTCGCCCGCCTCGTCGCTCACTCGATCGTGTCGTTGGGATCGAGTGACGTTCGGCCCGTTCCGACCCGCTCAATTGACCACGTGAGTCACCATCTCCACGATTACCGCGAGGTAGAACGCCTGTCGAAAATCTGAGAAGTGGGCAGATACTCATGGGCCGAACACCCACCCTGGCCTAGCATTGAGAGCCAGTCGCGTGACTCGACATTGCGTCAGACATTGGGGGAAATGTGGCACGTTCGCCTGACATATTTCAGTCGTTGATTGATGCATCAGTTCTCGGAATTCTCTCAACTGATTCACGTGGCTACGTCAGGACTTTCAACCCGGCGGCGGAGAGTATCTTCGGCTACTCACGTGATGAACTCGTGGGCAAGAGCGCCTCGATTCTCATCCCCGAGCTCGCGCACCGCGCGATCTCCGGTCAGGTTGCCGACGACGCGGTGTCGGAACCCTCACGGTTCATCGGTGCAAATCACGAGGTCGCGGGTCGGCGAAAGGACGGCGCCCACTTCCCCCTGCACCTCTCGGTTGGCACGTTTCACCTCGATGGCGAGCAGATGTTCATGGCAATCCTGAATCCGCTCAGCAGTGACGTCGCAAGTCGAAGGGCCCTTCAGCAAAGCCAGCTGAGATTCCGCCAGCTGGTGGACAACATCGACGAGGTCTTCATTCTGCGCACGACGGCCCCGTACCGCTACGTCTACATCAGCCCCGCCGTGGAGAGCGTGTTCGGACTGACCGCCGACGAAGCCACGTCCGATCCCGCGCGATTCCTCTCCTTTACGCATCCCGACGACCTCGACTTCGTGCGAGCAACCATGGAGCGCGCCGCGCACTCGCCGAACGTCGAGGTCGAGTACCGCATCATCCGAGCCGACGGAGAAGTGCGCTGGGTATGGACGCGGTATCGGCCCGTTGAAGTCCAGCCCGGCGACCCCCCGATGGTCGCCGTCGTGGTGACCGACATCACCGCGCAGAAGCTGGCCCAGCAGGCGGAGGCGTCCGCGCGCGCGGAGGCCGTGCACGCCAATGCGGCCAAGACCGAGTTCCTCTCTCGCATGAGTCATGAACTGCGAACACCCATGAACGCGATCCTGGGATTCGCCCAGCTACTGGGACTCGATGAGCTGAGCGACGACCAGCACGAATCGGTGCGCCAGATCATGCGAGGCGGGCGGCACTTGTTGGACCTGATCAACGAGGTGCTGGACATCTCGCGCATCGACTCGGGCCAGATGGCGCTCTCACCAGAACCCGTGCGGGTTTCCGACGTCATGGACGAAGTGATGGACCTCATGGCGCCGCTGGTCGAGGCGCGCAATCTCACGTTCCACGCCCCCGTCGACGGAGAGTGCCACCACCATGTGCTGGCCGATCGCCAGAGACTCAAGCAAGTGCTCATGAACCTCGTCTCGAACGCGATCAAGTACAACCGGACGGGCGGAGAGATTCGCGTGAGGTGCCACTTGCGGCCCGGCGGAGAAGTCTCATTCTCCGTCATCGACACCGGAATCGGGATGGGCCCCGCGGAGCTGCAACGACTCTTCACACCCTTTGATCGCCTTGGACGGGAGGGTTCGGGCGAGGAGGGAACCGGAGTCGGACTGGCGCTCTCGCAGCGCCTGATCCACCTCATGGGTGGTCGCATCGAGGTCGAGTCCAGCGCTGGCGTGGGCAGCACCTTCACGGTGGTGATGCCACTGAGCGGGAGCGCCGAGTGGCCGCACGCCGGCGAGAACCGTTCGGATGCCGGATCAGCGTCGTCAGAGGGAGCGTCGCACGCGACGACGACGCCCCTCGCCGTTCTCTACGTGGAGGACAATCTGGCCAATGTGCGATTGATGGAGCGAATCACCGCCCTTCGCCCGAGGGTCACCCTCACGCACGCCATGCAGGGCGGACTCGCCCTCGAGCTCATCGCGTCGACGCGGCCCGATCTGATCCTGCTAGATCTTCACTTGCCCGACATGTCGGGCGAAGAGGTTCTGCGACGACTCCGAGCCGAGAACGAGACCAGGGACATTCCCACCGTGGTAGTCAGTGCCGACGCCAGTCCCGGGCAGATCCGGCGAGTCATCGAACTGGGCGCCGCCGGTTATCTCACCAAGCCGTTCAAGATCGAAGAGATGCTGGCTTGGTTCGACGAGCCTCATCGGATGGCGACGAACCACGTCGACCATGGCGAATGACTCGCACACGGGACCCGTCAAGTCCACATGAGCGCTTAGAAGTAGGGCTCGTCGCGATGGCCCAGCGACCACACCTGATGTCACGAAACTTCGAAGACCGACGTCGAAACCATCGGGCAACGCGCGCCACTAAGTCGCTCCAACCGGGAAGTCGTTAACGTTGATGCCTATGACGCAGCCACCGAGCGCAACTCTCCCCGCGTCGTTCAACGCCTCGTCGTCCAGGATTCCTCGCGCGAGGTAGGGTCCGTGATCGCCGCCGACCACGGTCCGGTCACTCTGGCCCTCCAGGGGCGGGCGAAAGTCCCGGCATCGAACGCGGCACCCTCCGCCTCGCCAAGGGCACGATCTAGTTTCTCAACCAGGAAGCGGTGATCCTCATTCCGCACGACGGAGTCGTCGCCCTGCCCCACGGCGAGTGAACCTACTGCGCGGCGTCGCGGCCCGGCTCCTCGGCCGCGCCGGCCTCGACCTCGCTCCCATCGACTTCGACCTCGCCACCGGGCGCGCTCGAGGGTCGCATCCGGAAGTACACCATGAAGCCCACGGAGATGGCGGCGAAGATGCCAAATCCGGTCAAGATGGGAACCAGTCCCACGTGTTGAAGCTCTGACTGGGTTCCACTGCCCGGACTCAGAAGCACGGCGACGAAGCCGATCAGGCCCAGGCCGCTCACCAGCAGCCAGAGCGTCTCGTTCCACTTGGCCACGTGGCGACCGGGCAGGAACGGCAGGGGGAACATGCCAAAGGCGAGGCTCGCGAATCCGGCGAGGAACATCGAGTCGAGCGCGGGGGTCAAGATGAGCATCCACGGCGAGGGATTGGCCTGAGTCGCGGTGTGAAACACCGGCACCGCGAGCAGGAACGCGAGGGTGGAGGCGACCAGCACGGTGAGCGAGGCCAGGAAGTGCAGGCGGCCCTCCTCCTTGGCCGACGTGCCCGGAACGATCAGGAACGACGCGATCAGTCCGTAGCAGTAACCCGGGGCGAGTCCCACGAGGCGCGACGTCGCGACGCAGGCAACGGCGATCAGCATGCCACCGACCAGCACCTGGAGGTGAACCTGGCGGTGGCTTCGCAGTCCCGAGATCGCCACCGGCAGCTCCATCGCCATCGAGACGAGGCCGACGCCGAGCGCCTGGCCGAGGAAGAGCCAGAGCGAGGCGCGGTCGAAGCTGAAGGCGGGGTCGAGGAAGGAGTTGATCAGGCCGCCGACGCCCATGAACGCGAGGAAGATGGCGGTGCCGCCGAGCACGCGGCGCCGCGTCGAGCGTGGCTTCGTCGGGTCGTAGAAGAGACCCTTGAACCGCTGGCGCAGTCGCGCACCGAAGCGGTGGCGGTTCTCTTCGTACGTGCGGTCCAGCCACTCGCTGGGAAAGCCCGCCGCGATGAGTCGGCCCAGGAGCACCAGGCCGATCGAGATCCCCCCGGCACCGGCGAGGTGGTGCGCCAGCTCGCCCGGGCTCGGCATGGCCACGGAGAACTCCGTGAGGTGGTTGGCCGCACCGGTCACGCGGAAGTTCGCGGTCACGATGGCCGACAACGTGGTCGAGCACGACAGCGAGATGTGGTGCTCGCCCACCGTGGCGTTACCCGGCACGACGAGATCGATGACCGTCAGGACGTGATCGACCACGGCCGAGGTCGCGATCAGGTTCTTGTCGAAGAACACGTAGGCCGGGTTGCACGAGTGGGTGACCGTGTTGTCGACGAGCTTGACCGCGCTGCCCGGGGTGCCCGAGGCCGGCGTGAGCTGGAGGGCCGAAGGGACGTGGAAGGTGCGCTGGGCCTGGGCCGACGCGTTGCCGTGGTTGCCGACGACCTGACCCGTGAACGTGGTCTCGGTCGAGGTGCCGTTCACCGTCGTCACGACGACGGCGGCGTTGTAGAGCCCGCCGTGGGTGTAGACGTGGGTGATGGTCGGCGACGTCGTCGTCGCGCTGGTCCCGTCGCCGAAGACCCAGTGGTAGCTGCGAATCGAGCTGTTGGGCGCGACCGACGCCGACGCGTCGAGCAGCGTCGCGTGACCGGCCTTGGCCGCGGTGACCGTCAGCGAGGCGATCGGCGCCTGGTCGGGCACCACCGCGATGCCAAAGGAGGGGCTGCCCACCGGGATCGGGGCCATGGGCCGGATCGGCGAGGCCGCGAGGTCGATCGGG
>DATIVP010000010.1:0-4349 GCA_035465755.1 Acidimicrobiales bacterium
TGCCGTCAAAGGTCTTCACGCCGAGGCGCTGTGCGTTGGAATCGCGGCCGTTACGGGTTGAGCCGCCGCCTTTGGTCTTTGACATGGACTCCCCTAGCCCTTGGGCGAGATCGACGTGATCTCGACGGTCGAATAGTGCTGACGGTGGCCCCAGCGCTTGCGCTGGTTGGCCTTGGCCTTGTAGGTCAGGGCCCGGATCTTGGGACCCTTCTCCTCACCGAGGATGGTGGCGCTGACGACGGCGCCCTTGAGGGCGGGCCCGGCCACGACGTCGTCACCATCGACGAGCAGGACCGGTTCGAACTGGATGGCAGTACCCACCGCTTCGGGGCGCAGATCCACGCGGACCACCTGGCCCTCGCTGACGCGCTCTTGCGATGTTCCTACTCGGATGACGGCGTACATAGGGTCTCCATACTAGCAAACGACACCGGGCGGGCCTACAACCCGGTCGCCACGACGAAGCCCCGACCGTCACAGACGCTGCAGACGGTCGAGACCGACTCGAGCAGGCCCTCGTTGACCCGCTTGCGGGTCATCTCGACCAGTCCCAACTCGGAGATGTCAAAGACCTGGGTGCGGGTCTTGTCGCGACTGAGGGCCTGACGCAGCGCCGAGGCCACCGCTTCGCGGTTGGCCTTTGACTCCATGTCGATGAAGTCGATGACGATGATGCCCCCGATGTCGCGCAGGCGCAGCTGGCGAGCCACCTCCTCGGCGGCCTCGAGGTTGTTGCGAAAGACCGTCTCTTCGAGGTTGGTGGTGCCCACGTTCTTGCCCGTGTTCACGTCGACCACGGTCAGCGCCTCGGTGCGCTCGATGATCAACGACCCACCCGAGGGCAAGAAGACCTTGCGGTCCAGCGCTCGGTGGAGTTGCTCGTGAACGAAGTAGCGCTCGAAAAGCGGCAGGTCCTGGGAGGCCGGGTCGTAGTACTCAATGCGGTCAGCCAGCTCGGGATTCACCGCGAGGACGTACTCGCGAACCTTGTCATAGAGGTCCCGGTCGTCGATGATCACCCCGCGGTAGTCCTCATTGAGCTCCTCGCGCAGGACGCGCACGGCGAGGTCAAGGTCGCGGTAGATCAATCGCGGCTGATTCGAGCGGGCGACTTCGGCCTCGATCGCCGCCCACTTCTCGGCCAGCGAGGCCACGTCGCGCGCGAGGTCCTCGGCGACCACGCCCTCGGCCGCGGTGCGGATGATGATGCCGTGACGCTCTGGCTTGACGTCGTCGATGATCTTGCGCAAACGACGGCGCTCGCCGTCGGGCAGACGCTTGGAGATGCCGATCGTCGAGGAGTTGGGAACCAGCACCGCGAAGCGCCCCGGCAGAGACACCTCCTGGGTCAGGCGAGCCCCCTTGGCACCAATCGCGTTCTTGGTCACCTGGCAGATGATGGTCTGACCCGCGCGAATCATCTCCTCGATGCGCCGGTTGCTCGGCGCCGGGCCGTCGACGTCGTCGGTGTCAAAGGAGACGTCGCCGCGATAGAGCACCGCGTTCTTCGGGATGCCGATGTCCACGAAGGCCAGCTCCATACCGGGCAGGACGTTCTGGATCCGGCCCACGTAGATGTTGCCGTCGATTTGGTTAGTCTCGTCGGCGGCCTTGGCGACCGTGTACTCGACCATCGTGCGACCCTCGAGGGTCGCGATGTGAGTCGCCCCCTCCGTCGAATGCACGCACATGAGGTAGCGGCCCTGGGCCCGGGTGCGGCGCTCACCCCCGCGACGGCGACGGCTGCGGCTGCGCCCGTTGGCCTCGCCGGCCTCGGGGGCCGACGCTTCTACGGGCGCCTCGACGGGGCGTCCATCCGGTCGCGGGGCGCTCGAGCGTGATTGACCACTGCGTCCGCGGCCACCGCGACGTCGGCGTGCGCCACCACCGGAAGGGGCGGTCGACGGACCGCTCGAGCCAGCGCCGTTGCCCGACGCGGCGCCCGGGGCGGGGCGGGTATCGCCGATTTGGGGTGCGGGTCGGGTGTCGCCGATGCGGGGCTTAGACGGTGATGAGGATGGGGACGGGGTGCTGGTTTCGTCGCTCACGACGCGAACTCCTTGCGGTCAAAGTCGCGTGGGCGCTCTCGGCGCGCACGCAAAGTGTGGGGCCGCGACGTGGGTCGCGACTATCGATGGTGGCGTGGGGAACGAGAGGCGACACCACGGCGAGAATCCAGTCCGCGTATAGTCGCTGGACCAACCCTTCGTTTCTCACGATGCTCTCAGTCTGGGACCGGGGTGCACGTGCACGCCAGGTCCGCGGCGTTCTAACGCGCCCCGGCACTCTGCTCGGTGGCGCCCCACGTCCCAAGGATACTCGCCGGAGCCTCAGCCCCGTGACGTTGTGCTGGTCGAGGACCTGGTCGAGGTGGTGGTGGTCGTGGTCGCCGCGGGCAGTCCCAGGTGCGCGCGAGTGGTGAGCGGCGTCGGCGGGTGGGCGTGCAGGTAGTTGAAAGCCTCGGCGACGACCGGGGCGGCGGCTTCGGAGCCGTAGCCACCTTCGGCGATCACGCAGACCACGACGTAGCGCGGGTGGTTCGTCGGGCCAAAGCCGACGAACCACGAATTCGGCGCCAGGCCCGGCGCGTTGCTCGCGGTGCCGGTCTTGCCGGCCAGGGGAAAGCTCGCCAGCGAGAAGTGCAGGATCGAGTGGAACGTGTAGTAGGCAGTACCGCGCGGGTCGGCGATGACGCCGGTGAGTCCCTGGAGAATGGGATCGCGCACGCTCGGTGGCAGGCTGACCCGACCCAGCACGCGCGGCAGGTAGCGCTCGAGCACCTTGCCCGTGGGGCTGACGACGGCCGCGGCGACCTCGGGCGCGTAGCGCGTGCCCCCATTGGCAAACGTCGCGTAGGCCTGGGCCATCTCGATCGGCGTAACGGCCGTGGTCCCCTGGCCGAAGGCCATCTCGATGTTGTCTCCGGTGTACCAACTCACGTTCGGAAAGGCCTTGGGCGCTGCGGCGTGCAGCTGCTGGCGCACCGTTGGCGAGTCCACGCGACCCTGGACCTCGTCGGGCAGGTCGATGTTGGTGTACTGGCCGAGACCGTACTTGGCCGCCACGTTCTGGATCGGCGTCTCGCCGTAGCGCTGCTGCTGGGACCAGAAGAGATAGCCCAGGTTGTAGAAGTAGTAGTCCGAGGAGACCGTGATCGCTGTGGGCAGAGTGATGAGGCCCGCGCCCGAGTACTGGTCATCGTGGAAGAGACAGCCGTGCGCGCCCTGGAGACAGCCCGGCACCTTGAAGACGCCCGTGTCATCGACGACCTTGTTGGCCGGAAAGATGCCGGTCTGGAGCTGAGCGGTCGCGGTGACCATCTTGAAGGTCGAGCCCGGCGTGTAGAGACCCTGGATGGCGTAGTTATTGAAGGCGCCCTCGTTGAGCAACTGATGGAACGTGGTCTCCGAAAGGCCGTTCACGAAGGAGTTGAGGCTGTAACTCGGATAGCTCGACATCGCGAGCACCGCGCCGGTGTTGGGATCGAGGACCAGCGCCGCGCCGTTGGGCGCCTTGGGGTGGACGTGGCTAACGGGGTCGATTGAGTGACGCACCGTCATGATGTCGGCCGCGAGGTATGAGTCGAGCGCCTTTTGGAGCCCCTCGTCGATATTGAGCACCACCGAGTTGCCGCTCACCGGCGGCTTGGTCGTGACCGAGCCCAGGATGTTGCCGAAGGCGTCCACGGTGAGCGTGCGCGTGCCGTCGCGCCCGCGCAGGTAGCGCTCGTAGTAGGACTCGACGCCGGTCTTGCCGATCTGGGAGTTGGTCTGATAGCCCTGGTTGGGGTGGGCGGCGATCTCAGCGCCCGTGATCGGCCCCACGTAGCCGAGCACCTGGGCCGCGGTGAGCCCTCCCAGGGGGTAGGAGCGCGTCGAGACGTTGGAGACCGAGACGCCCGGGAACTCACTCGGGTGGGTCTTAATGAACTCAACGACGCGCGCCGGGGCGTTGTCCATGATCGGTGCCGGCTGGTACGGGTCGTACTGCTGGTTGTTCAACGCCGCGTTGATCTGGGTCACGCTGACCCCGGTCAGGGCCGCCAGCGCGCCTTTGATCGACGGATCCAGGTTGGCCTCGGCGCGCGAGAGCTGCACCTCGGTCGTGATGACGTTGGTGACGAGGGGATGACCCGAGCGGTCCAGGATCAGGCCTCGCGGAGCGGGAATCGTGCTCACGCGCAGCGAGTTCGCGTCGACGTTGGCCACACTCTGTGAGTAGTTGAGGATCTGCAGGTTGAAGAGCCGGTAGATCAACACCAGCAAGAGCACGAAGAAGAAGATGCCGATCACCATCCAGCGCCGTTCGGGCCTCGAGCCGATCTCCTCGGGCGAGGCCACGAGGTCGCG
>DATIVP010000011.1:0-2279 GCA_035465755.1 Acidimicrobiales bacterium
CTGATCGGCCTCGACACCACGATGGCCGTCGCCGAGTCGCTCTACGAGGAGTTCAAGGAGAGCCACCTCGCGACGCCACCCCTGCTCTCGCGCATGGTCCAGGCGGGACTCCTGGGCCGCAAGTCGGGCCAGGGGTTCTACTCGTACAAGTAGGTCGAGTGAACGTCTTCGTGTTCACGCTGCGCTGCGCGGACCAGCCGGGCATCGTGCACGCGGCCTCGGGCGCGATCGTCGCCGTTGACGGCAACATCTTGGAGAACGACCAGTTCACCGACCCGGTCACCGGTCAGTTCTGCATGCGCACCCGCTTCACGTCCGCCGTCGACGCCGAGGAGGTGCGCGATCGCCTGACGAGCGACCTGGCGCGCTTCGCGCCCGAGATCGGGCTTCGCAACGAGGACGAGCCGCGCCGCGCGCTCGTGATGGTCTCGTCCTTCGACCACTGCCTGGCAGACCTGCTCTACCGGCGCGAACACGGCGACCTGCCCCTGGACATCGTGGCGATCGTCTCGAACCACCCCGACTTAGAGCCCTTGGCCGCGCGCCACGGCGTCGACTTCCACGTGATCCCGGTGACCGCGGCGACCAAGGACGTGGCCGAGGACCAGCTGCGCGCCCTGCTCGCGGCCTACGAAGTCGACTTCGTGGTGCTCGCGCGCTACATGCAGATCCTCTCGCCCGCGCTCTGCGCCGAGCTCAGCGGACGCGTGATCAACATCCACCACTCGTTCCTGCCGGGCTTTCGCGGGGCGCGGCCCTACCACCAGGCCTACGAGCGCGGGGTGAAGCTGATCGGCGCGACGGCCCACTTCGTCACCTCCGACCTCGACGAGGGTCCGATCATCGACCAGGACGTCGTGCGCGTCACCCACGCGCACCGGCCCGAGGACATGGTGAGCCTCGGGCGCGACATCGAGCGCACGGTTCTCGCGCGCGCGGTGCGTCTGGTCGCCGAAGATCGCGTGACGATCGTCGGCGAACGGACGGTCATCTTCTCCCAATAGTTCAGGTGACCGCCTGGCGCACCGCGAAGCGCGGCGCCAGGTGGTCCTGTCCCACGATCACCTCGACGAGGCGCTCGACCGCGTCGTAGACGTCCACGTAGCGCAGGTACAGCGGCGTGAACCCGAAGCGCGCGATGTCAGGATCACGGAAGTCGCCGATCACCCCGCGCTCGATCATCGCCTGGACGACGCCGTAGCTCTGCGGGTGGCGCAGCGAGACCTGACTGCCACGCCGGGCGTGCTCGCGCGGCGTGGCCAGGGTGAAGACATCGGGCAGGCGCGCCTCGACGAGATCGATGAACAGGTCGGTCAGCACCAGGCTCTTCGCGCGCACGGCGTCGATGGTGACCCTGTTCCAGACGTCGAGAGCCCCGTCGAGCACCGCGAGCGCCACGATGGAGGGCGACGAGGTCACGAAGGCCTGCATGCCGGAAGCCGGCGCGTACTCGAGCTCGAACTCGAAGGGCCGCGCGTGTCCGAGCCAGCCGGGGATCGGGTTCTCGAGCACGCCCTGGAAGGACGTGCGCACGTAGATGAAGCCCGGCGAGCCGGGACCGCCGTTGAGGTACTTGTAGGTACAGCCCGCGGCGAAGTCCACGTTGGCCCCCGTCACGTCTAAGGGCACCGCGCCGGCCGAGTGGGCGAAGTCCCAGAGCATCAGGGCGCCGACGTCGTGCACCTGGGCGGTGATGCCCGCGAGGTCGAGCATCTCGCCGGTGCGAAAGTCGACGTGGGTGAGCATCACGAGGGCGACGTCGCCGTCGAGGTTCGCCGCCAGGTCCTCGCGCGAGATGGTCTTGACCACCACGTCGCGGTCGGCGAAATGGGCCATCGCGCGCACGATGTAGATGTCGGAGTGAAAGTTGGCGATGTCGGTGAGGATCACGTGCCGGTCGCGCCGCAACGACAGGGCGCCGCCGATCAGCTTCGCCAGGCCGATTGTCAACGTGTCGGCGACCAGGACTTCGCCCGCGTGCGCGCCGATCAGGGGCGCCAGGCGATCGCCCAGGCGCGTGGGCGTGGCCATCCAGCCCGCACTGCTCCAGCTCCTCACGAGGCCCTCGGCCCACTCGTGGTCTATCACCTGGGCGACGCGCTCTCGCGCGGCGCGCGAGAGCGGCCCGAGTGAGTTGCCGTCGAGGTAGATGAGGTCCTCGGGGAGGATGAACTCTTCGCGCAGCGGCGCGAGGGGATCGACGGCGTCCAGCGCCGCACACTCGTCACGTGAGATCACGACGTCTCTCCTGTTCTGGGCTCGCGCCCGACACTACGGCG
>DATIVP010000012.1:0-1874 GCA_035465755.1 Acidimicrobiales bacterium
GTCGACGCTGATGAAGGCGGCGCCGGTGGGGCGCGTCGAACGACGAATCTCCTCGACGCGCACTCCGTTGGCGGCGAGGCTCGAGGCCAGCAGGTCGCCGTCGGCGTCGGCGCCCACGCAGCCGATCATCGTCACGAGTGCGCCCAGGCGCGCCGCGGCCACGGCCTGGTTGGCGCCCTTGCCGCCCGCCAGGCGCTCGACGTCCGCGCCACGGACCGTCTCGCCCGGGCGGGCCAGGTGCGCCACGCGCACGACGTAGTCGACGTTGCAGCTACCTACGACCCCCACCCGGGGATCGCCACTCACTCCCACCTAGGGAAGGAATTTGTTGGTGTAGTAGGTCGAGGGGGCCGGCACCTTGGAGATCAGCTTGATGCTCTTGAGTGCGTTGGCGAGCGTGGACCACTGGGCGCTCGTCTGGGTGAAGTACTGGCCCTTGGCGTTGGTGAGGAAGGGCACCGTCAGCTTCCAGCCCAGCTGGTTGTAGGCGTTGGTGTAGCCGCTCTTCGGGTAGGCCTTGGAGAAGTCGGCGGCCGCCGCCGTCGGGTTCTTCGCCGCCCAGATCGTCGCCTTCTTCACCGCCGAGAGGAAGGCCTTGACGGTCGCGCCGTGGGAGGCCGCGTAGCCCTTGGTGACCGCGTAGACCCAGATCGGCACGTCCGGCGCACCGACCGACGTGCCGAGCACGGTGACCAGGCTGCCCTTGGTCTTGGAGCCGACGAAGCCGGGGATCTCGTAGTTCGTCGTCGACGTCGAGTAGTCCACCCGGCCCTGCAGCAGAGCCGTGAGATCGTTGCCCGTGGGGTCGGTCACGATCTTCACCTGGCTGGCGCTGAGACCGGCGTGGCGCAAGACGAAGGGCAGCATCGCCTCGGTCCAGGTGTCGCCGTAGGAGAAGATGCGCTTGCCCTTGAGCTTGGTCTTGAGATTGGCGGCCGTGACGCCGGAGCCGGGCTTGGCGAAGAGGGCCCAGTTGTTGCGCATCGAGTAGTTGGCCACCGAGAGCACCGGCGCGCCGGCGTTGATCGCCACTCCCATGTCGGTCGTCGTGAGAAAGCCGATGTCGGCCGAGCCCGTCGCCAGCATCTTCGTCGTCGTCGACGTGTCCGGCGGGAACTTCACGTTGACCTTAAGGCCGGCGGCGGTGAAGTAGCCGAGGTCCTGGGCGACGACGATCGGGGTCAACTCGAAGTCCGGACCCGGGAAGTCGTAGGCGAAGTTCACCGTGGTCAGGGGCGCGGCCGAGGAGGCCCCGGCGAGCCCGATGAGCGGCGTGGCGGCGAGGGACGCGGCGAGCGCGAGCGCCCCCAGGTTGCGACGGTTCACGATTCCCCTTTCGATGGACTGGAGACGATGCTAGCGGCGCCGCTGACGTCGTTGTCGCCGCGGCGCCACGGGTAGCGCCGCGCGATGCTGCGCCGCTGCCAGGGGGTGGCCGCGACCTCGGTGGCCACGACGAGGAGGAACCACGAGATGCCGATCGCGGTCATCACCATGGTCGTGCCGTAGACGGCCGCCGCGTTCAGGTTGGAATTGGCGTGCTCCTGGTAGAGCGCGAGCGAGGACCCTTCAGAGGCCGCAAGCTCGCCGATGACCGCGCCAGTCACCGCGTAGGTGGCGCCGATCTTGAGCCCGGAGAAGAGCGGCGTCGCCGTGGCCGGCATCTCGATCTGGAGGAACGTGCGCCAACGTGGCGCGCCGTAGACGCGCGCCAGGTTGATCAGGTCCTGGTCCACGTGGCTGAGCCCGTCGACCACGTTCACGGTCACCGGGAAGAAGACGATCCAGGCGACGATGACGATCTTGGGCATGATCGAAAAGCCCAGGATCAGCACCAGGGGCGAGGCCAGGGCGATGATGGGCACAGCCTGGGA
>DATIVP010000013.1:0-7670 GCA_035465755.1 Acidimicrobiales bacterium
ATGGAGACCCAGGCGTCGTGGATGCGCAAGTCCCGAGACGTCGCCGACGCGAAGAGCCGCGAGGCCGCCGAGACCCAAAAGGGCCTCATCGAGACCGCGAGCCTCGTGATCGCCGCGCGCGCCGGCGCCAACGGGCGCCTCTTCGGCTCGGTCACCGAGTCCGATGTCGTCAACGCGATCCGCACCGCCACCAACATCTCCCTGGATCGCCACGCGATCCACATGGACGAGCACCTCAAGGAGGTCGGCGCAGCCAGCGTGAGCGCGACGCTCTACGACGGCGTCGTCGCCACCGTGAACGTGGAGGTCGTGGCCAAGTAGCCACGCGAACTGAGAGACGCCGGGGCCCTCGGGCCCCGGCGCTTCGTCGTTCTCGCCGTCGTGTCACAGCGATCGGCCAGTGTGTAACTGCACGGAAAGACACAGGATTATCCCCATGTTGTTGTTCTTGTCCCACACAGGCACCCTGGGCAACCGTTGAGGTCTTATGACGCAGATTGACGTAGAGAGAAATCGCTCCGGCGCCTCGGGCGGGCGGGTGCCACCCAGTGCGCTCGAGGCCGAGGAGTCCTTGATTGGCGCGATGCTCCTGTCGAGCGAGGCGGTCTCCGTCGCCTACGAGACCGTCACCGCCGAGGACTTCTATCGGCCGCTGCACGGACAGATCTTCGGGGCCATCGTGGCGCTCGCCAACGCGGGCGAACCCGTCGACTACGTGACGGTGCAGGCGAAGCTCCAAGAGCGCGGCGCCGTCGCCGTCGAGGTGGCGCTGCTGTCGTCGCTGCAGATGAACACGCCCTCACCGGGCAACGCGCAGCACTACGCCGAGATCGTGCGTGACAAGGCCCAGCAGCGACGCCTCATCGCGGCCGCGGGCGAGATCGTCGACGACGCCTACGTCGCCACTGACGACGTCTCGGGCCTGATCGACGAGGCCGAGCGCAAGATCAACGCAATCGGCGACAATCGCAAGTTCGATTCGGTCTCTCCCCTGCAGCGTCTCCTGCTCGCCGAGGCCGACATCCTCGAAGAGCGCGGCGAGACGCGCGGGCGCTTCAACGGACTCGAGACCGGCTACCGGTCGCTCGACGCGGTGCTGCAGGGACTCCAGCCCAACTCGATGACCATCGTGGGCGCGCGCCCGGGCACCGGAAAGACGGCCTTCGCCCTCGGCGTGCTCGTGCACGTGGGCGCCGTCGTCCAGCGCCCGGCCCTGTACTTCTCGCTCGAGATGAGCCGTCAGGAGCTCGCCGAGCGCATCCTCGCCTCGACCGCGCGCATCGACTCATCCAAGCTGCGCACCGGCGACCTCTCCGAAGCCGACTGGAACCGCGCCCACGACGCCTTCGGCTTCCTCCAGTCGGCCAAGATCTTCATCGACGACAACCCCGCGCTCACGGTGATGGACGTGCGCTCGCGCGCGCGGCGCATCAAGCAGCAGAACCGCGACCTCGGGGTGGTGATCGTGGACTACCTGCAGCTGATGAGCTCACGCGGCCGCGCCGAGAATCGCCAGGTCGAGGTCTCTGAGATGAGCCGGTCACTCAAGATCCTCGCGCGCGAGCTCGAGTGCCCCGTGATCGCCCTGTCGCAGCTGTCGCGAAAGCTCGAAGAGCGCGCCGACAAGCGCCCGGTGATGTCGGACCTGCGCGAATCGGGCTCGCTGGAACAAGACGCCGACGTCGTGCTGTTCTTGTTCCGTCCCGAGCAGTACGGCGAGGTGCCCAACGACAAGAAGGCCGACGCCGAGATCATCGTGGGCAAGAACCGCAACGGTCCCACGCGCACCGCGCACCTGACCTGGCGCGGGGAGTTCGCCCGCTTCGACAACGTCGCCGAGGCCCGCGACATCTAGCCGACCTCGTCAGCCTCCGGTGAGATCCAACACGCGTGAGATGGCGTGGATCGCCTCGGGGATGACCCGATAGAACACGTTCATGCCGCGGCGCTCCTTGGCGAGGATCCCCGCGGACTCGAGCCTCTTCAAGTGATGGCTGACGGTGGGATCGGTGAGGCCGACGTAGGGCGCGAGATCACACGTGCAGGCCTCCAGGTCCGCCTGGGCGAGGATGAAGGCGACGAGTCGCAGGCGCACCGGGTCGGCGAGCGCCTTCAGTCGAAGGGCGAGGGCCAGCGCGTCGGCCTCGCTCAAGGGATCGGTCGATCCCAGCGGCGTGCAGCACAGCGGCGAGGCGTCGATCAGGACGGGCAGCGTCTTGGGCATCACCGAGAGTCTGTCAGATTATTTGACGGATATCAAATAGGTCGCTAGGGTGTCGGTGAGCGAGCGTCGAAACGAGAGAGACCTATGACCCAGGCAGCCAACGACGAGATCCGCAGCGCGGTGCGCGACACCTACGCCCAGATCGCCCTGACCGAGGTCGACGGGAGCGCGCCGTCGTGCTGCGGTGGGGGCGGACCGGTGCCGATCGCCTCGATCCAACTCGGCTACTCCGCCGACGAGGTGTCCTCGGTGCCCGAGGGATCCGACCTTGGCCTGGGCTGTGGCAACCCCGGGGCCATCGCCGCGCTCGTGGCGGGCGAGACGGTGCTCGACCTGGGCAGCGGCGCCGGCTTCGACGCTTTCCTCGCCGCGGCCGCGGTGGGAAAGTCGGGTCGTGTGATCGGCGTCGACATGACGCCGGCGATGGTGAGCAAGGCTCGCGCCAACGCTGAAAAGGGCGGCTTTGACAACGTGGAGTTCCGCCTCGGCGAGATTGAGCGCCTCCCGGTCGCCGACGGCGTGGTCGACGTGATCATCTCGAACTGCGTGATCAACTTCTCGCCCGACAAGGCGTCGGTCTTTCGCGAGTCATACCGGGTGCTGCGCGAGGGCGGGCGCCTCGCCATCTCCGACGTCGTTGCCGCCACCGAGTTACCCGAGGACGTGCGCGGCGACCTTGCCCTCTACAGCGGGTGCGTGGCCGGGGCGTCGCTGGTGGGAGAGCTCGAGGAGATGATGGCCGCGGCGGGCTTCGACGACATTCGCATCGCCCCCAAGGACGAGAGCAAGGCCTTCATCGAGCAGTGGGCCCCGGGACGCCAGGTCACCGACTACGTCGTGTCGGCCACGATCGAGGCGGTGAAGCCACGCGCGGCTCGCGCCGAGTGAAGATTTTCTTTTCCGCCGTCGGCGTGTTAGGCATGGGGTAGGGGCAGACAGGAGTCTGGTTATGTCGACCTCGATCTGGAGGCGCCCAGCGGTCCTCATCACGCTGGGAATCGTCATCATTGCTCTCATCGTCGTTGGAATCTCGACGCACTCGGCGAACTCGGCGCCCTCCGCCCCGCAGTCGGTGCACGTCGTGGCCGGCGACGCGCTCGTGACGGTCAGCTGGTCAGCACCGGCCAAGGATGGTGGCAGCGCCGTCACGCACTACCGCGCGAGCGCGAGCCCGGGCGGAAAGTGGTGCAGCGCGAGCACGACGAGCTGCACGATCACCGGCCTCACCAACGGCACTGCGTACGTGATTAAGGTCACGGCCGTCAACGACGTCGGCACGAGCGCGGCCGCCACGTCGGCGTCGGTGACCCCGAACTACGCCGCCTGCGTGCCGTTCTCTAGCCTGCCTTCGCGTCCAGTCAGCGCGGACGTGTTGGCCGCTCTCACCGCCTACTACACGACGAGTCACCTCACGCCGATCTCGATCGTGGGTAACAGCGAGAGGGTCCTCAGCGTCGCCGCGCAGACGATCGGCGTGCACCACTGCGCCAACGCCGATGGCTCGGTGGCGAGCTACACCGGCATGGTGCCCGCGACCGCGACCGCCGCGGTCGAGGTCGAGGTGCACCACCAGCCCTATCCGGTCACCGGCGGGTCGGTCAGCTTCGCCGTCCTCGCTCAGACGGCCGCTGGCTGGAAGGTCGTGAGCGAGGGGACCGGTCCGTAGCTATTTGGGCTGCATGCGGATGCCGGCGTCGATGCGCACCGACTCGGCGTTCATGTAGCTGTTCGCGAGCAGTTCCACCGCGAGCGAGGCGAACTCACTGGCGTAGCCCAGGCGCTTGGGGAAGAGCACCCCGGCGCCGAGGCGCGCCTTGAACTCCTCGGAGGCCTCGCCGGTGCCGTAGATCGGGGTGTCGATCAGGCCGGGCAGGATGCAGTTGGCCCGCACGCCGATCGCCGCGAGGTCGCGCGCGAGCGGCAGGGTCAGACCCACCACGCCGCCCTTGGAGGAGGAGTAGGCCACCTGGCCGATCTGACCGTCCTCGGCGGCGACCGAGGCGGTGTTGACGATCGCGCCGCGCAGTCCGTCGGGGTCGGGCTCGTTGTGGCTCATCTTCGTCGCGGCGAGGCGGCACACGTTGAACGTGCCGATGAGGTTGATTTCGATGACCTTGCGGTAGATGTCGAGGTCGTGGGCGCTCGCGTACTCGCCGTCCTTGCCGATGGTGCGCGTCGCCCAGCCAATCCCGGCGCAGTTCACGACGCTCCACAGCGGGGCCAGCGCCGAGGCAGCCTCGATGGCCGCGATGACCTGCTCGGTGCTGGTCACGTCACAGTGCACGTAGGTGCCGCCGATCTCGCTCGCCACGGCCAGCCCCCTGTCGTCGGACAGGTCGGCCACGACGACCGAGACGCCGCGCGCGGCGAGCGCGCGCGCCGTCGCCTCGCCGAGGCCGGAGGCGCCGCCGGTGACGATTGCTGAGGTCTTGGTCAACTCCATGTCGCTCTCCTTTGTCGCCCACTCGGGCACCTCTGAGTCAAGCAGAGATTCGCCCGTGGCCGCGTCGCCCTAGCGTGGTTGCGTGGGATCGCTGTACGAGCTGACGCGTGAGGAACTGGCGACGAGCCTGGCGGACGAGCCGCGCTTTCGCGTCGAGCAACTCTGGCGAGGACTGTGGCGCGAAGACCGTCTCGTCAACGAGGTCACGACGCTGCCCACGGCGTTGCGCGAGCGCCTCGCCCTCGAGCACCCTTCGTCGCTCACCGCGATCAACGAGGTCGTGAGCGACGGCGGGGCGACCACCAAGTGGGTCTTCGCCCTGGGTGACGGCGCGACGATCGAGACGGTTCTCATGGCCTACGAGGACCGGGTGACCGTGTGCGTCTCCTCCCAGGCGGGATGCGCCATGGGATGCAGCTTCTGCGCGACGGGTCAGGCGGGCTTCACTCGCCAGCTCAGCGTGGGCGAGGTGATCGAACAGGTCGTGTTCGCCGCGCGCGCCGGCGCGCCGCGACGGCTCTCCAACGTTGTCTTCATGGGCATGGGCGAGCCGCTCGCCAACTACGACGTGACCGTCGGCGTGCTGCGGCGACTGCACGAAGAGAGAGGTCTGAGCGCGCGACATCTCACGGTCTCGACCGTCGGCGTGGCGCCGGCGATCGAGCGCCTCGCCGGCGAGGGGCTGCCCCTCACCCTCGCGGTGAGCCTGCACTCGGCCAACGACGAGGTGAGAGACGACCTCGCGCCGATCAATCGTCGTTACGACCTTGCGAGGCTGAAGGCGGCCTGCACGCGCTGGATCGAAGAGACGGGTCGGCGCCTCAGCTTCGAGTGGGCCCTCATCGACGGGGTGAACGACACCGACCGCGCCCTCGACGAGCTCGCCGCCTACGTGCGGCCCCTCGCCGCGCACGTCAACCTGATCCCGCTCAACCCGACGCCGGGCTATCTCGTGCGCGGATCGACGCCCGAGCGCGTGCGCGCCTTTCGCGACGGACTCCTCGCGCGCGGCGTCAACGCCACGGTGCGCAACACCCGCGGGCGCTCGATCGACGCGGCCTGCGGACAGCTGGCCTCGGTCACGCGCGGCCGGCCGGGACTGCGTCGTGACGGCTCGACGACGACGGTCGCCCTGCGCAACCGTCCCCTCTAGGGGGCTTCGTCGCGCCAGAACGCCGGGCGCCAGCGCGCCAGGGCGACGACGCCAATGATGCAGGCGATGCCGCCCGAGACGACCGAGAACGTCGTCGAGGTGAGTGAGGCGACCGCTCCAGACTCGAGGTCGCCCAGGCGAGGTCCGCCGGTCACCACGGCCATCTGGATCGAGGAGACGCGACTGCGGAACTCGTCGGTGATCGCCATCTGCAAGATGGTGTTGCGCAAGACGGTCGAGATGACGTCCATCGCACCGGCGAGCGCGAGACAGGCGAGACCGACCCACACCACGTGGATGAGGCCGAAGACGGCGATGGCGCCACCCCAGGCGGCAACCGAGACCACGACGAGGCGCCCGCGCCGTCGCACGCGGGCGATCCAACCGGTGACGAGCGCCATGAGAAGAGCACCCGCGCCCGGGGCGGCGTAGAGCAGGCCCAGCGTGCGCGGACCGGCGTGATACACGGTGAGGGCGAACGCCGGAAAGAGCGCGCGGGGCAGCCCGAAGACCATCGCGTTGAGATCGGCGAGGTAGACGGCCTGGGCCACCGCGTGGCGGCGCACGTAAGTGAAGCCGTCGTGGATCGCGGCGAGGACCGCGACGCCGGTGTGCTCGGCGCTCGGCGGCAGGCTGCTCATGGCGCGCGTGGCGCCGGCCAGCACGAGGAAGGTGGCCGCGTCGGACCAGTAGCACGCGGCGAGCGAAACGCTGGCGAGCAGCACGCCCGCGATCGCCGGGCCGACGACCGTGGCCACGTTCATCACGACCTGGTTGATCGAGTAGGTGGCCACGAGCTCGTCGCCCTCGACGAGGCGAGGGATCGTCGCCGAACGGATCGGCCCGGCGAAGCCCGCGGCCCCCGCGGCGAGAGCGGCGAGGATCAACAAGAGGGGAAAGTGGGCGCGGCTGGTCTGCGCGTTCAGCGCCAACGCCGCCGAGAAGGCGCCCAGCACCAGCGAACTGGCCACGAGCAGGGTGCGCCGGTTGAGTCGGTCGCCCATCGCGCCGCCCCAGAGCGAGCCGGCGATGAGAAAGGGCAACTGGATGAGGCTCGCCAGGCCCACCCACAGGCTCGAGTGGGTCTCGGAGTAGACCTGGTACGGCACGGCCACCACGGTGAGGCTGCTGCCCATCAGCGAGACCAGTTGACCGCCGACCAGCAGGCGGATGTTGCGGTGGCGTCGCAGCGGGCCTAGGTCAACGAGGAGCCGAGACACCCACCAATGGTACGGGGATAGTGTGGCGATGGAGTTTTACCCAAGGGAGGGTGAATGATCGGCGAAGAACTGATTCAACTCCTGACGCCCGAGGGAGAGCGCGCGTCGCACCCCGAGTACGAGAGCACTCTCGGCGGGGACGAGGTGTTCTCCTTCTACCGCGACATGGTGATCATCCGGCGTCTGTGCAACGAGGCGACCTCGCTGCAGCGTCAGGGCCAGCTCGCGCTCTGGGCCCCGCTGCAGGGCCAAGAGGCCGCCCAGATCGGCGCGGGCCGCGCGCTGGAGCCAATGGACTTCACGTTCCCCTCCTATCGCGAGCACGGCATCGCCTGGACGCGCGGCGTGCCGCCGGCGGACATGCTGCGGATCTTTCGCGCCACCACGACCGGCGGCTGGGACCCCCAGAAGTACCGCCACTCGGTGCCCACGGTCGTCCTCGGCAACCAGGCCCTGCACGCGGTGGGATATGCCATGGGCGTCCAGCGTGACGGCGCCGAGGAAGCCGTCATGACCTTCTTCGGCGACGGCGCCTCGAGCCAGGGCGACGTGCTCGAGTCCTTTGTGTGGGCGGCGTCGTTCAACGCGCCCGTCGTCTTCATCCTCCAGAACAACCAGTGGGCGATCTCC
>DATIVP010000014.1:0-1984 GCA_035465755.1 Acidimicrobiales bacterium
CCTGCCTGTCTCGTGAACGAAACAGGCAGGCTCTCGAAGTTGGCCCCCCCAGCCAATGGTTAGAAGTTAGTTCGGGGTTCAACCGCTAAGGTGCTCGCAGAAGCCCGCAATTTACGTGTTGTGAGCAAATTCACATGGAGGGAATGATGCAACGACGTCGCCTGGGACAGGGCTTGGAGGTCTCCGCGCAGGGGCTGGGCTGCATGGGAATGAGCGAGTTCTACGGAGTGGGCGACGACGCGGAGTCCATCGCGACGATCCACGAGGCCCTGGACCTCGGGGTGAACTTTCTCGACACCGCCGACATGTACGGCCCCTTCACCAACGAGCGCCTCGTGGGTCAAGCGATCGCGTCGCGTCGCGACGAGGTCGTCCTCGCGACCAAGTTCGGCAACCAGCGTGGCGAGGACGGCTCCTACCTGGGCATCAACGGGCGACCCGAGTACGTGATCGCGGCCTGCGACGCCTCGCTCGCGCGTCTCGGAGTCGAGCACATCGACCTCTACTACCAGCACCGTGTTGATCGCAGCGTGCCGATCGAGGAGACCTGGGGGGCCATGGCCTCACTGGTGGCCGCGGGCAAAGTGCGCCACCTGGGCATCTCCGAGGCTTCGCCGGCCACGCTCGAGCGCGCCCACGCGGTCCACCCGGTGACGGCGATCCAGAGTGAGTACTCGCTGTGGACGCGCGACCCCGAGGACGGCGTACTGGAGACCTGTCGGCGCCTGGGGATCGGCTTCGTTGCCTACAGCCCGCTGGGTCGCGGCTTTCTCACCAGCGAGCCCGCCAATCGCGAGACGACCGACGAGCGCGACTTTCGCAAGAACCACCCGCGCTTCGTGGGCGAGAACCGCGCGGCCAACCTGGCCCTGGTCGCACGCCTCGAGGCACTCGCCTCCGACAAGGGCGTCAGCCTCGCTCAACTCGCCCTCGCGTGGGTCCTCTCACGCGGCGAGGACGTCGTGCCGATCCCCGGCACCAAGCGCCGTACGTGGCTGCGCGAGAACGTCGCGGCGAGCGACATCGTCCTCGGCGCCGAGGAGGTCGCGGCCCTGGAGGCCGCGGTCCCGCGCGACGCGGTCGCCGGCGAGCGTTACCACGAACGCGGCATGACCGCGCTCAACGGCTGACCAGGACGCCGTTGGCCAACTCGACGACGTCGTCGCACCAGGCGATGACTTGCGCATCGTGGGTCGCGACCAGCACGGCCACGCTGGCGCGCTCGAGCAGTCCCAGCACCGCGGCGGTCTCCTCGGCGCCCAGGCCACTGGTGGGCTCGTCGAGCACCACCAGGTCCGGTGCCGTCGCGAGCGCGCGAACGACCGCGACCCGCTGGCGCTCACCACGCGAGAGTTCGCCCCAGCGCGTGTCCGGCGTCACCACCAGGCCCAGGCCCGCCAGGTCGGCGACGTAGTCGCGCCGCGTCGTCCGGCCCAGTGCGATGACGTCGCGCACGAAGCCCGCGGTCAGTCCGATGTCGGCGCCGACGTAGGCCAGGCGACCACGCAGTTCGGCCTCGTCGATGTCGGCCAGTTCGACGCCGCCGATCGCGACGGACCCGCCCGCGAGCTCGTCCAGGCTCGCGACGCCGCGCAGCAGCGCGGACTTGCCCGAGCCTGACGCCCCGACGAGGGCGACGCGCCGGCCGGCCGGGACCTCGAAGCTGGCGTGTCGCACCACGAGCGAGCCGTCGTCTCTCGCGTCACCGTCGCCCCCCTCGACGACGCGCAACGCTCGCACCTCCAAGGTGGCGCCGTGCGACCAGGCTGCGCGACGCTCGCGGCGCTCGACGTCGAGCGCGTCGAGCCGTTCGGCCGCGCCGCTCACGGCGACGGCACTCTCGAGGGCGCTGCGCCAGGTGAGGGCGTGCTCGAAGGTGGACAGGGCTACGAGCGCACTGACGACGAGCCAGAGCGGCGCCGACGCGGGGTGGGCGAACGCCACGCCCGCCAGGGCGAGGATCGTGGCGAGCGGGGCGAGGCGT
>DATIVP010000015.1:0-2206 GCA_035465755.1 Acidimicrobiales bacterium
GCCCAGGTTGACGCTGCGGCGCACGATCACCTCGCTCGCCGCGGCGTCGAAGCTCGAGTTGATGCCCGGATAGGTGCGCGCGCCATCGCACACCGCGAGGGCCGCGATGGTCAGCGGCGACAGTCGCACGCCGTCGAGAGCCGGGCGAGCCTTCAAGGACGCGAGCAGCTCGACCGTCTTGGTCGCATCGACGCGCAGCCAGGCCACGGCGTGCGGCGCGCTGAACGCGCTCTGGGTCATGGCCTCGGACATCGTCTTCAGCACGCCCTTGACGGCAATTCGCTCCTCGGCCGGTCCACTCTCCCAGGGTTCGAGGTCGCGACCGATGAAACGCGACGTCGTCGTCGCGGCGACGCGAGCGGTCGGGGTCGCCGCGCCCACGACGGCCTCAACGTCGGCGCGGGTGATCAGGCCGTCGCGCCCGGTGCCCGCGACGCGGGCGAGGTCGACCCCGTGCTGCTTGGCGTAGAGGCGAACGGGCGGCGTCGAGCGCGGCGAGGCGAGCGGCGCGGTTGGCGCGGGGCGTGGTGCGGGCGGCGCGGCGGGCGGCGTCGAGCCCTGTCGGCGGTGGCGCCTGGTTGGCGCGGCGTCCTCGTTGGCGACGCCGTATCCCACCAGCACCGAGGTGCGCGCTTCGGGCGTCGCCGCGGCGACGGGGGCCGCGGCAGCGGCAGCGGCCGCGGGCTCTGCGGCGTCGCCGTCGGTGACGTCGAAGGTGATGAGTGGCTGGTCCACCTCAATGGTGTCGCCGACGTTGCCGTGCAGGATCGTCACCGTGCCGGCGAAGGGGCTCGGCAGCTCGACGACGGCCTTGGCCGTCTCGATGTCGACGAGGGCCTGGTTGAGCGAGACGACGTCGCCGACCGCGACCTTCCACTCGACGATGTCAGCCTCGACGAGGCCCTCGCCGACGTCGGGCAACAAGAAGACGCGCTCGCTCATGCATATCCCATCACTCGATCGATCCCGTCGAGGACCCGGTCCACGCTCGGGCGGAACGCCTCTTCGATGCGCGACGGTGGGTAGGGCACGTGATAGCCGCTGACCCTGATCCCCGGCGCGCGCAGCGAGTAGAAGCAGCGCTCAGTCAACTCGGCCACGATCTCTGAGCCCACCGAGGCACTCTTGGTGGCCTCTTGGACGACGACGAGCCGACCCGTCTTCTCGAGCGAGTTGATCATCGGCGCCAGGTCGAGCGGCGACAACGATCGAGCGTCGATCACCTCGACCGAGACGCCCTCGCCGGAAGCCGCCTCAGCGGCGCGCAGGGCCGTCTTGACCATGGAGCCGTAGGCGACGACGGTCACGTCGCTGCCCTCGCGGCGCACCTCGGCGTCGAAGAGCCCGCGCGGCGGGTTGTCGAGGTCGACCTCGCCCTTCTCCCAGTAACGGCTCTTGGGCTCGCAGAAGATGACGGGATCGTCGTGCTCGATCGACTGTTGGATCATCCAGTACGCGTCGTTGGGCGTCGAGCAGGCGACCACGCGCAGTCCCGCGGTGTGCACGAAGTAGGCCTCGGGGCTCTCCGAGTGGTGCTCGATCGCGCCGATGCCCCCCTGGAAGGGCAGACGGATCACCAGGCCCATCGTGTAGACGCCGTCGGTGCGCTTGTGGAGCTTCGCCACCTGAGAGACGATCTGGTCGAAGGCGGGGTAGACGAAGCCGTCGAACTGGATCTCGACGACGGTGCGGTATCCGCGAACGGCGAGACCCACCGCGGTGCCCACGATCGCCGACTCCGCGAGCGGTGCGTCGATCACGCGGTCCTCGCCGAAGTCCTTCTGCAGGCCGTCGGTGATGCGAAACACCCCGCCGAGCTTGCCGATGTCCTCGCCCATCAAGAGGACTCGGCGGTCCTTTTCCATCGCGCGGCGCAGACCCTCGTTGAGGGCCTTGGCCATGGTCATCGTGGTCGTGGTCATCGCGAACCTGCGCTGACGCCGAGCTCGATCATCTCGCGCCGGCCCTCGTCGACGAGCGGGTGTGCGTCGGCGTAGACGTCGTCGAACATCGTGATGGGATCGGGCGCGTCCATCGCGAGCACGTCCTCTCGCAACTCAAGGGCGAGCGCCTCGGCCTCGGCGGCCACCTCGTCGAAGGCGGCCTTCTTCACCTTGTACTCGCGCACGAGCAGCGCCTTGGTGCGCTCGACCGGGTCACGATGCTTCCACATCTCGACCTCGGCGTCGATGCGATAGCGCGTCGG
>DATIVP010000016.1:0-1680 GCA_035465755.1 Acidimicrobiales bacterium
GTGTTGATGACCTTGCCCTTGGGCCCGATGACCTCGCCGATCTTGTCGATCGGGATCTCCATCGAGATGATCTTGGGCGCGACCTCGGCCACCGCGGGACGCGGCTCGGGAATCGTCGCGGTGATCACGTCGAGGATGGCCAGACGGGCCTCCTTGGCCTGGTGCAGCGCGCGCGCCAAGACGTCGGCCGGCAGGCCGTCGATCTTGGTGTCGAGCTGCAGCGCGGTGACCGCGTCGGCGGTGCCGGCGACCTTGAAGTCCATGTCGCCGAAGGCGTCTTCGGCTCCCAGGATGTCGGTCAGGGTGACGTAGTTGCCCTCGTCGTAGACGAGGCCCATCGCGATGCCCGCGACCGGAGCCTTGATCGGCACGCCGGCGGCCATCAGCGACAGCGTCGAGCCGCAGACCGACGCCATCGACGTCGAGCCGTTGGACTGCATGACGTCAGAGACGACGCGCAGGGTGTAGGCGAAGTCCTGCTCGCTGGGCAAGACGGGGATCAGGGCGCGCTCGGCGAGCATGCCGTGACCGATCTCGCGGCGCTTGGGCATGCCCACGCGGCCGGTCTCACCCGTCGAGTAGGGCGGGAAGTTGTAGTGGTGCATGTAACGACGCCACTCGTCGGGCGTGATCGAATCGATCTGCTGACGCATGCGCGGCATGCCGAGGGTCGTGACGTTCACGACCTGGGTCTCGCCGCGCTGGAAGAGCGCCGAGCCGTGGGTCATGGGAAAGAGGTCGACCGCGGCGCTGAGCGGACGGATGTCGGCCACGCCGCGTCCGTCGATGCGCACGCCCTCGTTGACGATGCGCTGGCGCACCAGCTTCTTGGTCAGCGACTTCACGGCCGCGCGCACCTCGGCGTTGCGACCCGGGAACTCGTCGGCCAGGGCCACTTCGATCTCGGCGGTCACCGCGGTGATGGCGTCGGCACGCTCCTGCTTGCCGGCGACCTTGTTGGCCGCGGCCAGCTTCTCGCCGCCCACGGTCTGGACAGCGTTCAGAACGTCGTCCTGGTAGTCAGCGAAAGTCGAGTAGACCATCGGCGTGATCGGTCCGCGGGCCGCGACGAACTCGCGCACCAGCTCGCGCTGGAGGTTGATCGACTCGCGGATCCACAGCTTGGAGGCCTCGAGTCCGGCCGCGAGGACCTCCTCGGAGACCTTCGGCGCGCCGTCGGCGTACTTCTCGAAGGAACCTTCGGTGCCGCCGGCCTCGACCATCATGATGGCGATGTCGGTCTCGACCGAGTCCGAGAGGGCCCGACCGGCCACCACGAGCTCAAAGACCGAGGCGTCGCCCTCGGCGTAGGTGGGATGGGCGACCCACTCCCCGTCGGTCGTGTAGGCGAGGCGAACCGCGCCGATCGGACCGTCGAAGGGGATGCCCGAGATCATCAGGGCCGCGGAGGCCGCGTTGATCGCGAGGATGTCGTGCGGGTTCTCCTGGTCGGCGCTGAAGACGGTGCCGACCACCTGGGTCTCGTTGCGAAAACCCTTGGGGAACGACGGGCGCAGCGGCCGGTCGATCAGACGGCAGATCAGCACCGCCTGGTCCGAGGGCTTGCCCTCGCGGCGAAAGAACGCCCCGGGGATCTTGCCCGCGGCGTAGGCGCGCTCTTCGATGTCCACCGTCAGGGGGAAGAAGTCCATCCCCTCACGAACGCTGCGCGCGGCGGTG
>DATIVP010000017.1:0-4678 GCA_035465755.1 Acidimicrobiales bacterium
CATTGAAGTCCACGGTCAGGTCGTGGTCTGTCCGGGCGTGAACGACGGTGCCGAACTCGAGCGCACGCTCGACGACGTCGTCACGACGTACCCGGCCCTGGCCTCTCTGGCCCTGGTGCCGGTGGGGGTGAGCGACTTCTCCCTCGAAGAGTCGATGCGGCCCCACCGACGCGACGAGGCCGCCACGGTGGTGGCCCTCGCCGAGCGCTACCACGCGCTGGTGCGCGATATGGGGCTCTCCGTCTCGATCAACGCCAGCGACGAGTTCTACCTGGTCGCCGGGATCGACCCGCGCGAGCCGGCCTACTTTGACTCTTTGGACCAGGCGGAGAACGGGATCGGACTCGTGGCCGCCTTTCGTCAGAGCTTCCGCGACGAGGTCGAGATGGACACGCTGGGCACCGGGTTCTTCCAGAGCGTCGACGGCGCGCCGGCGTGGGGATATCGCGCGACGCGAGGTTCCTCGCGCGCTACGGGCGGCGAGTCGGTGACGATCCTCACCGGCGAGTACGCCGCGCCGATCTTGCGCGAGCTGCTTGACGCGGCGGGCTACTCGCACGTTGACGTGCGCGCCGTGGCCAACGAGTACTTCGGCGGCAACATCAAGGTGGCCGGTCTCCTCACCGGGGCGGATCTGACGGCGGCCCTGGGCGACGTGGACCCTGACCGGACGGTTCTGATCCCTGACGTGTGCGTCAACGAGGGACGCTTCCTCGACGGCCTCACCCTCGAGGACCTGCCGCGAGGCGTGCGCACGGTTCCCACCACGGGCCTCGACCTACGTCGCGTGCTCGAGGAGGTCTCTCCTCCCGTCCTGGTAGGGCGATGAAGCGCAAGCAGGTCGTCATCGTGGGTCGGCCCAACGTCGGCAAGAGCTCGCTGGTCAATCGGCTGGCGGGGCGGCGCGTCGCCGTCGTCGAAGAGCACCGCGGCGTCACCCGCGACCGCAAGAGCGTCGAGGTCGAATGGCGCGGGGTCACATTCGATGTCGTCGACACCGGGGGTTGGACGGCCAGCGGCGACGACCTTCAGTCCAAGGTCTCACAGCAGGCCGAGACGGCACTCGACGCCGCCGACCTGGTGGTTCTGGTCGTCGACGTCACGACCGGCGTCGTTGACGAGGACCTGCACGCGGCGCGGTGGGCCCTGCGCAGCGGTCGCCCGATCCTGCTCGTGGCCAACAAGGTCGACGACGCGAACCACGATGCGCAGAGCTGGGAGTTCCTCCAGCTGGGCGTGGGTGAGCCTTTTACCGTGAGTGCCCTGCACGGGCGCGGCGCGGGTGACCTGCTCGACGCCATCGTTGACCGCTTGATCGAGTCCGACGAGGCCGGCGACGCGGTGGAAGAGCCCGACGACGGCGCACTGCGCGTGGCGATCGTCGGTCGGCCCAACGTGGGCAAGTCAACCCTCTTCAACCAGCTCATCGGTGAGGAGCGCTCGGTGGTGCACGACATGCCGGGCACCACGCGCGACGCCATCGACACGGTGGTTGAGACCGAGGCGGGGCTCATTCGCTTCATCGACACCGCCGGCATGCGCCGGCGAGCCAAGACCGAGGCGGGCCTGGAGACCTACGCGGCGCTGCGCAGCCTCGAAGCGCTCGATCGTGCCGACATCGCGGTGCTCGTGATCGACGCGACGATCGGCGTGACCGGACAGGATCAGCGCCTGGCCGAACGCATCGCCGGCGCCGGCTGCCCGGCGATCGTCGTTCTCAACAAGTGGGAGCTGATCGCGACCGAGGAGCGTCCGCAGGTCCTCGCCAAGCTCGGTGACCGACTCGCCTTCTTGGGCAGCGCCCCCGTGATCAAGACGACGGCCACGTCGGGGCGCGGGGTCCACAAGTTGCTGCCGGCGCTCGGCGAGGCGGCCGCGGACTACGCGACCCGCGTGCCGACGGGAGTGCTCAACCGCGCGATCCGCGACCTGCAGATCAAGCAGCCCGCGCCCACGGGCAAGATCCGCTACGCGGTCCAGGGGGCGAGTGAGCCACCGACCTTCACGCTCTTCGTCTCGGGACGCCTCCCGGCCACCTACCTGCGCTACGTGGAGCGCAGCCTGCGTGAACGCTTCGAATTGGGTTCGACGCCGCTGAAGGTGCGAGTCAGGATCGACTAGTGGCCTCGTGGTGCGAGAACTGTGACCGTCCCGTCGAGGGCGACACGTGCGACGTGTGCGGCCAGCCCGTCGCCGAGGCCCAGCGCGAGCCCATGCCCTGGCGGTGGCGCTTCTTCATCGTGGTGACGATCATCTACCTGATCTGGCGTCTCTACCAGTTAATTTCGTGGCTGAGCCACTAGGAGGAGACCATGCCGATCTACGCCCTGGGTGAGCGCGTTCCCACCGTGCACGCCGACGCCTTCGTCCACCCCGACGCCGTCGTGATCGGCGACGTGCGCATCGGGGCGTTGTCGTCGATCTGGCCCGGTGCGGTGCTGCGCGGCGACTACGGCACGATCATCGTTGGCGAGCGCACGTCGATCCAAGACGGCACGATCGTCCACGCGGTCGCGGAGTTTCCGACCGTCGTGGGTAGCGACTGCGTCGTGGGACACAATGCCCATCTCGAGGGCTGCGTGATCCACGACGGCGCCCTGGTGGGGAGTTCGTCGGTGGTCTTGCACCACGCCGAGGTCCACACCGGCGCCACGGTGGCGGCGGGTGCGGTGGTGCGCAACCGCACCCTGGTGCCCGAAGGCGCCCTGGCCGTCGGCGTGCCCGCCACGATCAAGGAGGGCGCTAGCGATCGGGCGGCGATTGCCGAGGGCGCGGCCCTCTACGTCGCGAACGGACAACGCTACAAGAACGAGCTTCGCACCCTCTAGGAGTTCGAGATCTCGATCAGGCGATCGAGGGCTCGCGCGGCTCGACCCTCGCGCACGCTGGCCGCGGCGAGGTCGAATCCTTCGCGCAGGTTTCCTGCGCGTCCGGCCACCATCAGAGCCAGACCCGCGTTCGCGCACGCCACGTCGAAGACCGGGCCCGCGGTGGCGCCAAGAAACGCCCGTACGACCTCGACGTTGTCAGTCGTGTCGCCGCCGCGGATGCTCGCGGCGCTGTGGCGAAGTCCCAGCTCGGCGCCCGCGTCGACGTCACGCACCGTCACGCCCTCGGGTCGGATCTCGTGCAGGCTCGACGGCGTTCCCAGGGAGAGCTCGTCGAGGCCGTCGTCGGCGTGCACGAGGACGCAGTAGAGCGCCCCTCGGGCGTGGAGCACTTCGGCCATGGCGTCGAGCAGGTGCGCCTGGGCCACGCCGATCAGCGCGCGGCGCACGAGCGCCGGGTTGGCCAGGGGGCCGAGGACGTTGAAGATCGTGCGAAAGCGCAGGGCCCGGCGAATCGGCACCAGGTTGCCCAGGGCCGGGTGGAAGGTGGGGGCGTACATGAAGCCGATGCCCGCCTCGTCGACGCAGGCGCGCACGACGTCGGCCGGTGCGTCGAGTCGCACGCCCAGCGCCTCGAGGACGTCGGCCGATCCGACCGAGGAAGAGGCCGCGCGGTTGCCGTGCTTGGCGACCGGCACGCCGCACCCGGCGACCGCGAAGGCCGCCATCGTCGAGATGTTCACCGTGTGAAGCTGATCGCCGCCGGTGCCCACGATGTCGATCGCCTCGTCGGTGACGGTGAAGGTCGTGGCCGCGGCGATCATGGCGTCGATGAAGCCCGTCATCTCGGCGGCAGTCTCGCCCTTGGCGGTGAGGGCAGTCAGGAAGCTCGCGATCAGGACCGGTTCGACCTCGCCGGCGAGGATCGCGGCGAGGGCGTCTCGCGCCCCTTGGCGCTCAAGGTCGGTGCCGCGCACGAGAGGCTGGAGGACGTCGAGCGCGAAAGAGTCGGTCATGCGCCAGAATTCGAGGCTGCGTTCAACATAGCGACAAGTTAGTCGTGACCGGCTCTCGGATTCGCCACAGTACGATTTCGAGATGACCGCGACGTATCTCGACACCATTGTCGACGCCCACCGGGCCCGCGCGGCCCAGGATCGTCGCGCGTGGCGTAGCCGACTCGGCGAGGTCGCCTACAGCGGTCCTTCCTTCTACGACGCGCTCGTGCGTGAAGCCAACCACGTGGCCGTGATCGCCGAGATCAAGCGCCGGTCACCGTCAAAGGGTTGGTTGAACGATGATCTCGACGTCACGGCGAGGGCGCGCGACTACGAAAGCGGGGGAGCAGCCGCGATCTCGGTCCTCACCGACGAGGATTTCTTCTCGGGTTCGGTCGAGGATCTCCGGAGTGTTCGCGCGGCGGTGGGGCTGCCCTTGTTGCGCAAGGACTTCACGGTGAGTGCGAACGACGTGATCGACGCGGCGCACATGGGAGCCGCCGCGGTACTCCTCATCGTCGCGGCGTTGAGTGATGCCGAACTCGAGGAGTTCTTGATGGTGGCATCGGCCTGCCACGTGGATGCTCTCGTCGAAGTCCACGACGCCCACGAAGCCGAGCGGGCCCTGGCGGCGGGAGCGCGCATCGTGGGAGTGAACCAGCGCGACCTGCGCACGTTCGAGGTCGACCCGCTGCGCGCGGCCGCGGTGCTCGCCTCGCGGCCGTCGGGGGTGGCCACCGTGGCCGAGTCCGGTCTGGGGAGCGTCGAGGACGTCGCGCGGGTCGCGGAGGCGGGCGTGGACGCCGTGCTGGTCGGAGAGACGTTCGTGCGCGCAGCGTCACCGGAGAGCCT
>DATIVP010000018.1:0-6180 GCA_035465755.1 Acidimicrobiales bacterium
CGAGAGCGAGTCGGTGATGCCATCACCATCCACGCCACCGGCGGGGCAGTAGTAGCCCGGACCCGAGTGATACGACGCGGGATACGAGCTCGTTGTCGTCGTCACGCAGCTCGTGCCGCTCAGGGTTCCCCCGCTCGGACAGGTGTAGCTGACACTCGCGGGCTGGCTCTGGCCGAGACACGTGGTGCCCGAGAGAGTCCCTCCCTGAGGACACGAGTAGACCGTGGTGTAGCCCGTCACCGAGTAGATCGCGGCGTAGCTGGCGAAGAACGTGACCATGGTCGCGTTGGAGGCCTGGGGCAGGTACGTCGAGTCCGCAGCCTTCTCGGCCACCACGTAGCACGTTCCGGCGCTCGTCATTGTCAGCGTGGCGCCGGAGACCGAGCAGCCCGTGGCCGTTCCGTCATAGGTGGTGTAGGTGACCGCGCCGCTGCCCGAACCACCCGAGGTCGAGAGTGTAAGTGCCACGTTGCCGGGCCCGAAGGTGGTCGCCAGGATGAGGAGCGACGCTTGGGACGCGAGCGTCGTGCTCGAGATCGGATACCCCAACGCTGACGACGTCGCGCTGAGGTAGTTCGCGTCGCCGGAGTAGACGGCGGTCACCGAATTCGTTCCCGCCACGAGAGTGGTTGTCGTGCACATCGCGAAGCCTGACGTGACGGACTGAGCAGCGCAACCCGGAATCGTGGTTGAACCTACGAGAAAGTCCACGGTGCCCGTCGCGCCAGGCGTCACCGTCGCCACGAAGCTGACGGGAGAACCAACATTCTGTGGAGATGGTTGAAGCGCTCCGACTGAGATCGACGCCGCCGCCTCAGTCGGCGACGTCAATTGCGAGCTGGTTCCCGCGGGCCCTGCGCCTCCGGGGCTCTCGGCGACAACCGAGAACGTCGCGGAGGTGTTCGCTGGAAACGAGGGGATCGTGCAGCTCGTCCCCGGTGCGGCCACCGTGCAGGATTCAGTTCCCGGCGACACAGTCACCGTGTAGCCAAGGATCGTTACACCCGAGACGGGACTTGGCGCAGTCCACGAAACGACCGCGCCCACAGACGTGAAGGACACCACCACGCTTGAGGGAGCATTCGGAGTCGCGGCTCCGGCACTTTGGGCAAACAACGTCGAAGCGCCAACGATCAATGCAGAGACGAACGCCCGCGATCCACCCAAACAGCGCGACCTATTTGGCCTAGCCATTTGGAGAAATCGAGTCGCACCAACCCGCTTCTTCCGATGTGAAGCGCGCTCTGTGTTGGCTGACATTGACGGGAAAGCGTAACGACCATTTCTCGCAAGGGCAAGTACTAATAACTCTATTTGCTGCCCTAGTGTAAGAGACTTCTAAGTCTTTCTATTTCCGCTGTTTCTCTATATAGCGGCACTCAGGAACGATGTAGACCACGTGTTCAGGGTCTAAGAGAACCTGATTTCGTGATGATCCGCCCGCACCCGCATCGCCGAAATAGAGTCAGGCCTGGGTACTAGATACCAGATGCCCGGAACTCGAGGTGACGCCATATCCGATGGTGCAGTTGGGACTGATGTCGGCGAAGATGACATCATGGTCTGCTCGGGATCTGCAATTGCCCCTGCGAGGCATTTTTCACAATACAGTTTGTCACCCAATCAGGTCAGACCGAAGTGGTTGCTGACTTTAACGGACTCTTTCCCCTTCTGACAGCCCCACACCGAGCCCAGAATCAATCTTCGCCCCGTTGATTCATGCCTAGTCATGGGCTCCGTTGGCAATCCGGATGGCATCAACCGCCAGAACTTGCGTACCAGCGAGTTCCAGAAATTCGCATGTGCTTACTTCACCGCCGAAACTGGCGAAATGGATGAGAGACTCCGTGACTATCGCGACAATTCTGTTTGTGGAGTCCAGGTTCTCTTGCTGTGTGGCGATGCACTACATCGATCTCAGAATCGGGGCCGTGATCAAGGGAGGTGCTCAAGCGCCCGGAACCCAACCCCATGCGAGGAGGGGAACGTCACAAGCCAGCCGTCGATACTCGAATGGTAATGCCCACGCTATGCCCACCAGAGAAGTTCATCGCTTCTCCACTTCACAAATCCCAGCCTCTACCAGGAGTAACGTCCCGTAAGACCGTTCACGAATGCCACCCTTTCAAGGTGGCGGCACGGGTTCGAATCCCGTTGGGGGTGCTCTGTAGCCTTGAGAAGCGTGGATGACTCAATCTCGAAGGCATACATCGCCCCGGAGAACTTCGACCCGCCGTACCGTTACTCGGGCCACGTCGAGCGACCTGATGGGACCCTTGAGTTCTCCCCCGTCTTCGGCACCATCCTGGAAGCAGTGGAATGGGCTCGTGCAACGACAGATTTCGTTGTCGCGCGAGAGTCCGAGGGGCCGTACGTCTGGTACGGACGAGGACCCGCGCCCTCGGATTACGAGACACCGCCAAACTAGCGCGACTGTCGCAGTCGGCCAGCCAAAGACCGAGTTCTGACCCTCTGACACACGGGGTGCATTGACGTTTCGCCCGTCGTCCCCGAGTGGAGCGATTCTTTGGTCGATCCCACGGCTTTCTGCCGCACCTTCACGTTGGTCTTACTCGTCTCCCACGCACGAAGAATGCGTCGTTGGTGTCCAAGTAGCGACCTGCGCGACCAGGTTCCACCAGCGGGCCCTTCTAGTGTGCGACGCTCGTCCGTCGGTTCCGGTACGGTTCAGCCGATGTCCACTCGCCACCCATCGGACGAACACTCGTCGGCCTCGCCTCAATTGCGAATCGCCCCGAAGCTGGTTCCGGGCGACCAGGTCGCGATCGTGTCGCCCTCGTGGGCCGGGGCGGGCGTCTTTCCCGACGTCCACGAGATTGGCCTGCGGGTGATTCGCGACGAGCTGGGCCTCGTTCCCGTAGAACTGCCGACGACGAGACGAATCGGCTCGACCCCGGCCGAACGGGCGCGCGACATCAACGCCGCATTCGCCGATCCCGACGTGAAGGCCCTGATGGCGGTGATCGGTGGCTCGGACCAGGTGACGGTGCTGCCCCACCTCGACGCCGAAGTGATCGCCGCCAACCCCAAGGCCTTCTTCGGCTACTCCGACAACACCAACCTGCTCAACTACCTCTGGCGCCTCGGCATCGTCGGCTACCACGGAGGCTCCACCTTGGTTCACCTGGCCCGCCCCGGTGGGGTCCATCCGGTCTTCCTCCACTCGTTGCGCCACGCGCTCTTCGACCACGACAACGTCGACGTGAGTCCACTCGCCGAGTTCACCGACCTTCAGCCCGACTGGCGCGACCTCACCACCCTCGAGAGTCCCCTGCCCACGACGAGTGAGGCCGGCTGGCACTGGCACCGCGCCGACGGTGTGGCCACGGGACCCACCTGGGGCGGCAACCTCGAGATCCTGCACATGAACCTGGCCGCCAACCGGTGGATCCTGCCCAACGAGAGTTACGCCGGCTGCGTCCTGCTGCTCGAGACCTCCGAGGAGATGCCGTCGGCGGAGGCCGTCCATCGCATGCTGCGAGACGCGGGCGAGCGCGGCCTCCTCGGCCAGTTCTCGGCCGTCGTCGTCGCGAAGGCCAAGGCGTGGCACGATCACCAGCCCCTCACCGAAGGCGAGCGCGCTCAATTTCGCGCCGAGCAGGAAGAGGCGGTTATGCGAGCGCTCGACGCCTACAACCCCACCGCGGTCGTCGTCTACGGACCGGACTTCGGCCACACCGACCCGCAGTGGGTGCTGCCCTACGGCGGGCAGATGACGATCGATGGACCCTCGCGGCGCATCTCGGTGACCTATTAGACCGTTGGTGTCGTCGCCTCGAGAGGACAGTGCGCGTCGCGTCGCCAGTGAGATCGGGGCTGGCGAGTCGAGACGGGTTACGGAGAGACTGGTGGGTGAGACGTGGCGTCTCCTCGACCTGACCGGGTCAGCCGTGGCGCAACGATGACAAGGGGTGGATCCATGAAGCTCACCGAACGCGCGGAGAGGGTCGAACCCTTCTACGCGATGGACGTCACCCGTCGGGCACTCGACCTCATAAGCGAGGGGCACCACGTCGTCATCCTCAGCGTCGGAGAGCCCGACTTCGGCGCGCCGCCCGCGGTGCGTGAGGAAATGGCCGCCGCCATGGACGGGCGACCCCTGCCCTACTGCCCGGCGATGGGGACTCTTGCCCTGCGCGAGGCCATCGCCGCCTTCTACGGCGAGCGCCACGGCGTGACGGTCGATCCCTCTCAGATCATCATCACCTCGGGAGCGTCATCCGCTTTACTCCTCGTCCTGGCCGCGACGGTCGAGAGCGGTGACGAGGTGATCATGGCGGACCCGTCGTACCCGTGCAACCGCCAGCTCGTCGAGTCCTTCGGCGGCCGAGTGGTGAGCGTGGCCACCTCGGCACGGACGCGATTCCAGCTCGACGACGCCTCGCTCGCCGCGGCGTGGTCCGAGCGAACCGCCGCGGTGATGATCGCGACCCCGTCGAACCCGACCGGCACCTCCGTGGCCGTTGAGGAGCTCGGGGCGATGTGCGAACGCGCGCGCGAGCGCGGCGCGTGGCGCATCGTCGACGAGATCTACCTCTATCTCTCGGACCCCTCGGCCGATGGCACGCCCCCGCAGAGCGTCCTCGCCGTCGATCCCGAGGCGATCGTCATCAACAGCTTCTCCAAGTACTTCGGCATGACCGGCTGGCGCCTGGGCTGGGCGATCCTGCCAAAGAGCCTCGTCGGGCCGGTCGAGCGCCTGGCGATGAACTACTTCTTGTGTGCGTCGGTCCCCGCCCAGATCGCCGCCCTCGCGGCCTTCACGCCAGAGTCGCTGGCCCTGTGCGAGGAACGCCGGCTCGAACTGCTCGCGCGTCGAGCCCTCCTCCTCGAGGGTCTCGAGCGACTGGACCTGCCGGTGGCAGTGCACCCGGACGGGGCCTTCTACGCCTACTGCGACGTCTCGGGCACGGGACTTGACTCGTGGACGTTCTGTCAGCGCGCCCTCGAGGAAGCGCGTGTCTGTCTCACCCCCGGACGGGACTTCGGGGTGGCCACCGCCGAGACCCACGTGCGAATCTCCTACGCCTCGTCCAGTGACGAGATCGCCGAAGGGCTACGACGACTTGGCGTCTTCCTCGAATCCCTGCGAGCCGACCCTCGCGAACGCAAACCCGATCGCTGAACTAGCGCGCGTCGATCTGGCGCAGACGTTCGGACACCATCGCGGCCAGCAGCGTCGCGTCGACCTTCCAATCCGAGGGGATCTGAATCGTCTTCTTCTTCACCGTGAGGCCCTCGAGGTGCGGCGCGGCCACCTCGAGCACCTTCTCGCCCCAGGGCATCAGGAGCATGTGCTCGGTGGCCGCCGAGATTCCGAACACGTACTGAGATCCCCGGCGCAGCATCGGCTGGTTCCAGGCGATGACGAGCTCGAGGTCGTCGAAGCGCTTCTGGATCGCCGCGAAGATCGCGCGGGCCGTCGCCGCCTGAATCGGGGTGATCGAGGCGAAGTAGGCCTCAGGATCGGCGAAGCGCCTCGTGCTCTCTGAGCCGCGCGCGTACATCACGACGGTGTTGGCGTGGGCCCGCGAGAAGCCGTGCTCCTCTTGGAGATAGGCCATCTGCGCCGCGTAGCGGCTGTCGTCGAGCTGGCCGAGTCGCTCGAGCCAGAACGAGACGGGGTGCCCGTAACGGCGCTCGATCAGCGGGAACTGAGCGGTTCGATCTCCCGATACGGTGGCCACGGCGCGAGTCTACCGAGGACAACCTCGCCGGGCACGCGCGGCCGTGGCCGCGCCATCGGCACCGTTTTCACGACGTAGCGAGCCAGTAGACACCGACGTTGAGAACGCTTCGGCCAACGCCGGTGTCGAAGCAAACGTCACGCAGCATGCGGGGAACGAAGTGAAAGGTGCCAATTGGCCCGGCGTAGCCCTGCACGAGAATTCCGGTGGCGGTCGCGGGATCGCAGCCCGCGAAGCTCGGCCCGACGGGCCGCGCGAGCATCACCAGGACCTCGAGGCGCTGATGGTGGGCGACGAGGCGGCGGCGAGTGTTCTCCGCCGTTGTCGGGATCGAGAGGTCGCGCAGGGGGAGAGTCCTGAGGCTCGCCACGCGGGTCGCGTGACGAACCGCCGAGATGGCGGGCGCACCCATCAGGAGGTGACATACGTCGCCGCGGTTGAAGAAGTACACCGGGACCGCTTCGTCCGCGAA
>DATIVP010000019.1:0-16798 GCA_035465755.1 Acidimicrobiales bacterium
ACCTGCTGGCCGACGACTTCCTCGAGAGCGGCGACCTCGAGGCCGCGATGGAGAACCTGCTGCGCCAGGGCTACACCACGGCCGACGGCGAGCGCGCCGAGGGCCTCGCCGAGCTCGCCGCGCGCGCGCGGCGCCGGCGCAGCGAGCTCGAGAGCCAGGCCGGCGCCGAGGACGAGCTCGACCGCTACAGCGAGTGGCTCTCCGAGATCGAGGGCGTCGAGGAGTCGGCGATCGCGGACCTCGTCGAGCGGGCCGAGGCCTCGGGCGACGAGCGCCGCGCCGAGGTGACGCGCCACCTCGCCGACGAGCGGGCCCTCGAGCGCAACCTCATGAGCGAGCGCTTCGCCGAACGTCTGGCCTCGTATCAGCACTACGACTTCGTCTCCTCCGAGGCGCGCGAGAGCTTCGAGGAGATGCTCGGCGAGCTCGAGCGCGACGTGCTCTCGACCTACTTCGAGCAGGCCAAGGACTTCATGGGCCGCGCCGACGAGGCCGAGCTCGCTCGCCTGCGCGAGATGATGGACGCGCTCTCGACGATGATCGAACAGGACCGCCGCGGCGAGGCGCTCGACCCGTCATTCGACTCATTCATGGAGAACTACGGCGACTACTTCCCGGGTGCTACGAGCCTCGAGGACGTCATCCGCCAGATGGCCGAGCGCGCCGCCGCCGCCGAGGCGATGTTCAACTCGCTCTCCGGCGCCCAGCAGCAGGAGCTGCGCTCGCTCTTCGAGCAGATGATGGGCAACATGGAGCTCAACTTCTCGCTCTCACGCTTGAACGCGAACCTGCGCCAGGCGACGCCGGAGATCGACTGGCAACCGGCGGCGCGACTGCGCGGCTCGTCCTCCTTCGCCGAGGCCACTTCGCGCGCCGAGGAGCTGGCCGAGCTGGGTCGCCTCGAGCAGTTCCTCACCCGCAGTGGGGCGGCCCGGGCCCTGCCCGAAGTCGACGTCGAGGCCCTGCGACGACACCTCGGCGACGACGCGGCGCGTCACGTGGCGAAACTCCAGCGCGCCCTGGCGTCCTTAGAGGACGCCGGATTCGTGGACCGCTCGCGCGAGGGCCTGCACCTCTCGGCCAAGGGCGTGCGCCAGGTGGGAGATCGGGCGTTGCGCGACCTCTTCACCCAGCTGCGGGTCTCGCCGGTGGTGGGCGAGCACCGCGAGGCGACCCTCGATCGCGGCGGGGACCGCGAGGAGACGTCCAAGCCCTGGCAGCCCGGTGAGCCGCTGTCGCTCAACCTGTCGCGCACCTTGCGCAACGCGATCACCCGCGAGGGCCCGGGGCTGCCCGTGCGCCTCGCGGCCGAGGACTTCGAAGTCGAAGAGTACGAGTCGGCGCGGCGCAGCGCGACGGTCTTCGCGATCGACCTGTCACTCTCGATGGCCATGCGCGGCAACCTGGTGCCGGCCAAGAAGATGGTCCTCGCCCTGGCCGAGCTGATCCGCACCCGCTACCCGCGCGACCGCGTGGCCCTCGTCGGATTTGGCGAGGTGGCCCGCGAGTTGCGCGTCGCCGACATCCCGGCACTGACCATCGACTACCAGTACGGCACCAACCTCCAGCACGCGCTGGCCCTCTCTCGCTACCTGCTGCGCGACGAGCGCGGCCAGCGACAGATCGTCGTCGTCACCGACGGCGAGCCGACGGCGCATCTCACCGACGACGGCGAGCCCTTCTTCTCCTGGCCGCCGGTGGCCGAGACGTTGCAGCGCACGATGGCCGAGGTACTGCGCTGCACGCGCGCCGGGATCACGATCAACGTCTTCGCCCTGGACATCGAGCGCACGCAGTTCCCCTTCGTCGAGCAGATCGCCCGGGTCAACGGCGGGCGGACCTTCTACACCGAGGTCGACGACCTCGGGCGCTACGTGCTCGACGACTGGGTGCGCCACCGCCGCGCGGGCTAGCCCGTTGACCAGGAAAAGTGAAAATTCCACTTGCTTTTTGCTGCGAACCCCGACACAATGACACCGTTGTAATTACATCGGTGGCGACACCGTCGGGGAGGGCTACAACATGGAGATCGTAGAGCTGCTGAGCGGCATGGAAGACCAGGGCTGGCAGGCCCGCGCCAACTGCATGGGCGTGGACCCGGACCTGTTCTTCCCCGAGCGCGGCGCGTCGACGCGCGAGGCCAAGGAGGTCTGTCGCGGTTGCGTGGTGCGCGAGGACTGCCTCGAGTACGCGCTCGACAACGGCGAGAAGTTCGGCATCTGGGGCGGCATGAGCGAGCGCGAGCGGCGCCGCCTGCGCCGTGCCCGCGCCATCGAGCGCCGCAGCCAGGCCGGCTAGATCCGCGCCTCGATCGTCCGCTGCGCGGACAGGTCGAGTTGGGCGAGCCGCGACGGATCCTCGGCGTCGAGCAGCGCCCGGGGCGCGAGACCCACGAGCTCGGCGCGCGCGATGCGCCCACCGCGCGGCAGGCCCGACGCGACCTCGTCGTAGACGCGCGAGAGGCGAACGGCCGACACGTCGATGACGTTGCAGCTGACCTGAACGGCGGCGCCCACGTCGAAGGCCAGCGTGCGCAGGCCCTCACGACGAAGGCCCGTCGCGATACGGCGCGCCTGGTCGAGCGAGATCCCTTCGAGCCACAGGTTCCACGCGACGAGGATCGGCCGGCACCCCACGGCGCTCGCCCCCACGCGCGGATGCGCGCGAGCGGGGCCGACGTCGGGGGAGAGGCCGCGAAAGGCCCGACGGCGCACGTCGGGCAGTGAGCGTTCGGCCCCGTGAAGCGGGCCGTAGAAGAAGACGGGCACGCCGTGGGTCTCGGCCAGCCAGCGCCCGGTGTCGTCGCGCATCTCGCAGGCGAGCGCGGCCTCGCGCGAATCGAGGGCGACGAAGGGCACGACGTCGACGACGCCAAAGCGCGGGTGCACGCCCTCGTGACGGGCCAGGTCGAGTCGGGCGAGCGCGGCCTCGATCAGCGTGCGCACGTCGCGGGTCAGTTGCTGCGCGTCGTTGATCAAGGTGAAGACGCTGCGGTGGTGAAACGCGTCGGCGTGGCGATCGCGCAGCGACGCACCCGCCGCGACGCTCAGCTGGTCAAGGACGCCGAGGTCTCGACCCTCTGAGAGGTTGATGACGCATTCGAACACTTAGCTGGGATTGGCTGCCGAGCGGCGCCGCGTGCGCGCCAGGCGACGGCGCTCGCGTTCGCTCTTGCCGCCCCACACGCCGTGGTCGACGTGGTTGGCGAGCGCGTATTCGAGGCACTGCGCGGCGACCGGGCAGGTGGCGCAGATCTTCTGGGCGCGGATGACGCCGATGCCATCGCGGGGAAAGAACGTCCCCGCGGGGTACTCACGGCACTTGCCGTCAGCCATCCATTCAGTGCCCATCGCCACCCCTTGCTTGAGACTCATGGTAGCGAGCAAAGCATAAGGAACCCTTAAAGGATGCGTGTAGTTCTTCACAATCTTGGTGGCGCCCGAGCCCATCAGGGAGAAGGCCTCGCCCTCGACCCCGGTACACTGGTGGCAACCAAAGGAGCACCGTGAGCCAGGTACCCACCACCGAGACCGAAGTCGTCGAGCCCGTCGGCCACGTCCAGGTCGTCTATCTCGGTCCCGTCGCCCCTCACTGGGAGTGCCGCATGGTCTTCGGCGACGAAGAGCAGATCCAGGCCTTCGTGGACCGCATCGACGCGCGACTTCGCTTCTTGCCCCCCCACGACCCCCAGTTCCGTCGCAACCGCGAGCGCGTCAACCGTGACGCCGAGCGCGAGAACCTCCTCGTCGAGTGGAACCTCGGCTACGAGGAAGAGTCCTGATTCGCTAGGCCAGCGGTGACGTCGTCACCCGCTGGTACCAGGCCGACGGATTCGTCAGCTCCTCGTGCGTCGGCAGGCCGTCGACGCGCAAGAGGGCGCCAAAGACGTTGAGTCCGTGCTCTTCGGCCAACTCGGCCACGAACGCCGCGGCCTCGTCGTGGTGCGGACCCTGGTTGGCGATGCCAAAGAGTGCGGCCGCGGCGTCCTCGCCGCGCGCGTCGCTGCGCCGGTGGCGGCGGTAGGCCTCGGCGAGCGCCGGGCGCTCGCCCACGAGCGCGTTGGTGATGTCCGTCGCGGCCGCGTCGAAGACGGCCGAGAGCACGGCGGTGGCCGCGTTGATCGCCCGGGTAGCCGGCGTCTCCTCGGGCAGTTCGATCCCGTCGAGGAGGCTCTCGGGGTTGCCCATCAGGGCGCCTAGGTCCTCGGGCGAGATCATCGACTGGAGCCGCTCGATCAGGTCGCGCTGGACCGCCGCCGACTCTCGCACGGCGTCGAGCAGCAGCGCTCGCAGCGCGTCGCCGGTGCCCGGCTGGGTCAAGACGAGCGAGGCGACGAACTCCTGGGCCAGGGCGAAGATGTAGACGTCGTCGCGCTCGAGGCTCCAGGCGTCGGCGAAGGCCGCCAGGTTGTTCACGACGAGTAGCCGCTGGTCGTCGAGGCGCGGCAGGGGCAGCGCCGCGAGGGACCAGGCGCGCTCGGAGAAGTGTCCGGCGATCGAGCCCATCTGCAGTCCAGTGAAGAGCGGGCCGATCGTCGCCGCGAGTTGGGCCATCATCGGATTGGCGTCGGCCTCGACGGGCAGGTTCGTCGCCAGCGAGGGCTCGATCAGGGGGCGCCACTGCGCGAGCGCGGCGCTCGTGAGGGCCGAACGCGTGGCGGCGACCATCTCGCCGTCGGCCGCGACCTCGAAGAGCGCGTCGACGTAGCGCGACACCAGTGGCGCGAGCTCTTCGAGCCGGGCCCGCTCACTCGGCAGGGGATTGGGGTCGCCGTCGGCGCCGCGGGCGATCGACAGGGCCAGCTGGGTGGCGTTGTCGAACCACGCGTTGGGGCCCTGCTGACCGAGCAGGTTGAACAGGTCGCCGAACATGTTGGAGAACGGGTTGTCGCTCACGACTCCACGTTAGAGGGCGCAGGAGAGCGTGACCACGGCGTGATGGGTGCTCGTGCCGCGCAGGAAGGTGACGGCGGCCTTGGAGTAGGCCGGAGTGAGGTAGAGCCAGGTCGTGAGCGTCTGGCCGGTGTCGACGTCGTGGCCGTTGAGGCGCGTCACGACGTCGCCGACCTTCAGCACGCCCTTGGCGGCGCCGCGCGCCCACAGCGCCGTCACGGTCGCCCCGCCACCCTGGGCGCTGGTCGTGGCGACGCCGAGACCGCCGTGACAGCCGTGTCCCGTGGCCTCGATCTCGGCGACGCGCGCGACGAAGAGCGCCGAGTACCACAGGTGTCCGGTGGAGAGGACCGCCACGACGTGCCCGCTGGTGTCGAGGGCGATCGCGTCGACGAAGCCGTCGAGGTTCTTCTCCGCGGTCGTCGCGAGGTAGCTCACGAGGTTGTTCGCCCGCAGCAGCGGATCGCCGAGGGTGGTCGTGGCCCAGGCGAATCGCGGCGCGTCGGTCGAGTCCTCGACCACCGGGGAGAGCGCGAGCACCGGCGCGCTCGCCGGCATCGGCGCGAAGTGCAAGGACGCGACGCTGTGGCTGAGCTTGACGATGGTGAAGTTCATCGCTCGGTCGCGCGCGACCCAGGTCACCGGGAAGTTGACGTGACCCGGCAGGGTGCCCGTGAGGAGCGCGTTGTGCGCGATGGGCGTCGTCGTCACGGCGAGGTCGTGGGAGAGGACCATGGCCGCCACGTGGCTGACGTGACCCGGAGTCGTGATCGTCAGTTCGACGGTGCGCTCGGCGGCGCCGCGGGCGTACGCGGGCAGGTCGTTGAGCGACGTGGCGATGTTCGCGGTCATTGGCTGGTTGGTGGCGGGCGTGCGGTTGATCGAGGCGAGGCCGGCGGCCCCCGCGACCAGGGCCAGGAGGACGAACCCGGCGATGAGTCGCGCGAATCGGCTGCGCACCCGGTGCCGCGTCGCCAGCGCGTCGAAGGAGGGCAGTTCGCTGGGGTGCACCCACGTGCGCGACTCGCTCGGCGGCGGCGCACTGCCCCGCCCCACTCCCAGAACGCGCCGCGCGCGCTGCCACCAAGTCACTCCAGAAGGCTAGTGAGGGGCTTGTCGCCGTACCGGTCGCTCTAGCATTGTCCCGATGGCTACCGACGTTGCGCTCGATATCGGAACGTCGTTCTGTCGAGTGGCGACCGCCGAACAGGGCGTCCTCTTCAATGAGCCTTCGACCGTGGCGATCGACACGCGCACCGGCGAGGTGGTCGAGGTCGGTTACGGTGCGATGGACCTGGTCGCGCGGACCTCGCGTCACGTGGTGGCCTTTCGGCCCCTGGCCCAGGGCGCGACCATCGACTTCGACGTGACGGCGCGCCTGCTCGCCGGGCTGCTCGAACGCGCGGGCATCTCCAAGGTCAGCCGGGTGCGCGCGGTGATGAGCGTGCCCTCGCTGGCGACGGCGATCGAGCGGCGCGCCCTGCGCCAGGCCGCGGTCCAGGCCGGCGCGCGCGAGGTGAGCCTCATCGAGTCGCCGCTCGCGGCCGCGATCGGCCTCGGGCTGCCCGTCCAGGACCCCGTGGGCTCGGCGGTCTCGGTCTTGGGGGCCGGTGCGAGCGAGGCCACGCTCATCTCCCTCGGCGGCATCGTCACACGCGGCACGCGTCGTCACGGCGGATCCGATCTGGACGGGGCGATCGCGTCGCTGATCCGTCACCGCTACGGCGTCGTCGTTTCCCCGGCCGTCGCCGAGGCCCTCAAGATCGCCCTCGCCTCGGCGATGAGTCGCACCAGCGGCCAGAGCGAGACGGTCAGCGCGCGCACCGTCGAACGCGGTGAGCCCGTCGAGGTCGTCATCAGCGCGGACCTGGTCAACGACGCGCTGCACGACGTGCTCACCTCGACGGTCACGATGGTCCAGGACTCACTGGCCGAGGCGCCACCCGACCTCTCTCAAGACGTCAGCGCCCGCGGCATGACCCTGGTGGGCGGGCTCGCCCGGCTGGCCGACCTCGCCGAGCTGATTGAGAAGAAGACCAACGTCGACGTGCGCGTCGCGCCCGAGCCCGAACTCGTGGTGATTCGCGGCCTGCAGATGTGCCTCGAGGAGATGTCCTCGCTGCACGCGCTCTTTCGCGACGCCGATCGCTAGTCGCGCGTCAGCTGCTCGACGGCGGCGCGGACCTGCCAGTCGCGGTCCTCACTCGCTCGCGCCAGCGCCCGGTCGACCTCGTCGCCCTCGAAGTTCGCGAGCGCGACGACCGCTCGCCGCCGCACCGGCGCCTTGTCCTCGAGGGCCGCGATGATCGTGGGCAGTGCGCGCTCGTCGCCAATCGACCCGAGGGCCGCCACCGCGGCCTCGCGACAACGCGCGTCCTCGTGGGCCGCTGCCTGACAGAGCGCATCGACGCTGTTCGCGTCGCCGTGCTCGCCCAGGGCGAAGGCCGCCGCGTCGACGACCAGCGGGTCGGGATCGCCGAGCGCGTCACGCACCGCGACGAGGACGTCGTCGGGCGCGACGCGCTCTCCCAGCAGCACGAGCGCGTCGCGGCGCACCTCGGCGTCGGCGTCGCCGAGCGCGCGCAGCCAGTCAGGGCTCGACAGCGAGTCTCGGCGCGCGCCGGCGCGCAGCGCCAGCACCCGCACGCGCGCCGACGGATCGATCAAGCTCGCGCGGATCAGCGCCAGGCTCGCGGCGTCGCTCGCGAAGCCGGCCCGCACTATCGAGGCCGTTCGGGGCTCCGGTAGCGTGGGTTCTGCGTGCACGAGACCATTCCACCACCTCCGCGTCGCCGCCGAACGCGCGTGCGCGTCCTCGTCGGCCTGGTCGCTGCGTTCGTCCTCGTCCTGGTCGGTCAGGGTTGGACCGTCCCGTACTACGCCCTGACCCCGGGCGACGCGACACCGGTGGCGCCTCTCATCTCGGTGAAGGGACTGGCGAGCGACCCGCATCACGACACGATCATGCTGACCGACGTCTACCTCTCGTCGCTCACCGCCTGGCAGTGGCTCTACATGCACCTCCAACGCCACGTCGAGTTCGTCCCGGCCGCGGACCTCGTCGACCCGGGCGTGCCCGCGAGCCAGCTCGTCGCCCAGGGCTACCTCGAGATGTCGGACTCGAAGCAGGCCGCCGAGGTGGCCGCGTTGCGCGCCCTGGGCTGGCACATCGCGACCACAGGGGTGGGCGCCACCGTCACCGCCGTGGTCGCCGGCTCGCCGGCCTTTGGCCACCTGCACGTCGGCGATCGCATCGTGAGCGTGAACGGCGTCGACATCACCAACTCGTGCGGACTGGTCGGGGCGCTGCACCCGTTGGCGGGGGGAACTCGCGTGCGACTGGGCGTGGCCAAGGTCACCATCTCCTCTGACGGCGTCTTGCGCTACGGGGGCATCACCACAATGACTCTCACCACGAAGGCCAGTCGCGGGCTGGCCGCCTCGGGGTGCGCGAACATCTCGGGCCCGGCCCGGTCCTATCTCGGCGTGGGCTACGAAGACGCCGTGGCGGCGGACCTGCCCGGCACGATCTCGATCAAGACGACCGCCATCGGCGGTCCGTCGGCCGGACTGGCGATGACCCTCGCCCTGATCGACCGGCTGAGTGAGGGGTCGCTCACCGGCCACTACGTCGTGGCCGCCACCGGGACCATGAGCGCCAACGGCGCGGTCGGCGACGTCGGCGGCGTCGCCGAGAAGACCATCGCGGTCGCGCGCGCCGGCGCCGAGATCTTCTTCGTGCCCCGCGTCGAGGTACCCACCGCCAGCGCGGCCGCGCCGCCGGGCCTACGCGTCGTCGGCGTCACGAGCCTCTCGCAGGTGCTCGTCGACCTGCGCCGCCTCGGCGGGGCCGCCCCCACGCCCCTGACCGCGCCGCGTTAAGACCGTTCAGCCAGGCGCGACGTCATAGTCTGGTGGGAATGGACGAACGCCGGATCCTCTCCACGACACGCCAGTCATCGGCCGAGGTCGCGCGGGTGACGTTCGCCACCGTGCGAAAGGGCGGCTTGGACCCCCAGGAGGTGCGCGTGCACCTCGAGGCCGTCTCGCGCGAGATGGCCCACCTGGAACAGCGGATCCGCGAGCTCCAAGAGCACCTCTCCGAGGCCCAGCACCGCGCCTCGCACCCCGTTCTCGACGAGGCCACCCTGGCCAGTGCGCTGGGCACCCAGAGCGCGGCGATCCTGCGCTCGGCCCACGAGGAGGCGGGGCGGGTGACCGCCGAGGCCCAGGAGCGCGCCACCGCACTCTTTAGCGACACCCAGCAGCGCAGCGCGAATCACCTCATCGAAGCCCAGGAGCGGGCCGCGGCCATCATCTCCGAGGCCGAAGCCGCCGGCGCGGCGATCGACCACGACGCGCGCCTCGGCGCCGAACGTCTGATCGAGTCGGCCAAGGTCAACGGCGAGGCGCTGGTCGAGCGCGCCCGCGAGCAGGGTCGTGCGATCCTCGCCCAAGCGACCGACGCGCGCAAGACGGTTCTCAACGACCTGGCGGTGAAGCGCAAGGCCCTGCACCTGCAGATCGATCAGCTGCGCGTGGCGCGCGATCACCTCGGCGCCTACCTGAACGGGCTGCGCGACGAGGTCGAGACCGTCCTCGGTGGCCTCAACGCCTCGGATGAGGCCGCGCGCGTCGCCGCCCTCGAGGCCCTGCGCCTGCGCCCGGCGACGCCCGAGCCCACGGAGGAGGAACTCCTGGCGGGCACGCCCCTGCGCACGGTGCCCGACGTGACCCTCGACGAGGTAGTGGTCGAGGTCCCGCTCCCGGGCGCACCCGCGACACCCGCGACCACCGAGGGCGCGCCGGAGGCGTCGACGCCGTCAGCGCCGTCCCCGGCGAGCGCGCCGGCCACGACGCCGAGCGCGCCGCCCGCCCACGGCGCTGACGAGGACGACCAGTCGGGCACCGACGTCGTCAACGAGATCTTCGCGCGCCTGCGCAAGGCCACGCTCGAAGAGCGCGGCGCCAGCGCCCACGCGCCCCGTCGCGCGCCCGCGGCCAAGCCCGACACGCCCGTCGGCGACCTCTTCAAGCGCCGTGACGCCTCGCTCGAGGAGTCCCTCGCGGTCCTGACCCGTCGCATCAAGCGCGTCCTCCAAGACGACCAGAACCTCACTCTCGAGCGGCTGCGCAGCGTCAAGGGCGTCAGCCTCGCCGACCTGGAGGACGAGCACGCCCAACGCGCCCGCTACGCCGACGCCGCCTTTGACGCGCTGGCCGACGCCGCCGCCGCGGGCGCGCAGTTCGCCTTCGATGAGTCGGGCACGGCCGGCCCCGCCGCCGGACGGGCCCCGCTGGTCGACTGCGCGGCCGACCTCGCGGTCACGATCGTCTTGGCGTTGCGCCGTCGCATCCTCGCCGACGGCAGCGGCGACGCCCAGGAGAGGGTCAACACGGCCTACAAGGAGTGGCGCGGCGCGCGCGTCGAGCGCCTCTGCACCGACGCGGCCCGTCGTGCCTTTCACATCGGTGTCCTCGCCGCCTCGAACTCTCGCCACGTGCGCTTCCTGGTGGCGCCGAACGACGCGCCCTGTGACGCATGCGCCCTCGACGCCGCCGCGGGCGAACGCGAGGCCGGGCTCAGCTTTCCCAGCGGCGCGGCGAATCCGCCGCTGCACGCGGGCTGCGCCTGCACGATTGTTCCCGTCTAGGCGCGACGCCCTAGGCTTTCGGCGTGCGAAGCCCCTCTGACGTGACGCCGCGCCCCCGGCGCATCGGGCGGCTCTCGCGCCGCGTGGTCATCACATCGCTGATCGCGATCGTCATCGTCGGGTTCCTGTCGCTGCGCAGCGTGGCCCTGCTGTGGACGGACCAGATGTGGTTCTCCTCGGTGGGTCTGGGCAGCGTCTTTTCGACTCTCTTCTACGTCAAGGTCGGACTCGCCCTGACCTTCGGGGCGATTTTCTTCGTGCTGATGTGGGGAAACCTCCTGCTGACCGACCGATTCGGCGCGCGCGATCTCACCTTCGAACCCGAAGACGAGGTGGTGCGGCGCTTCCAGAACGCGGTGCGACCCCACGCCGGGCGCATCTACGCGCTGATCTCGCTGGTGATGGGCATCGTCGCCGGGCTCAACGCGTCGGGGGAGTGGGAGAAGTACCTCCTCTTTGCCAACCGTCAGTCCTTCCACCAGAGCGATGCGCTCTTTCACAAGGACCTGGGCTTCTACATCTTCACCCTGCCCTTCGTGTCCTTCGTCGTGACCTGGCTGCTGGTCTCGCTCGTCGTCATCTTGATCGTGACGACGGGCTTTCACTACCTCAACGGCGGGATCCGCGCGGCGCGCACCACGCCGCGCGTGGCTCCCCGCGTCAAGGCCCACCTCTCGGTGATCGGCGCGGGGATCGCGCTGATGAAGGCGGCGGGCTACGTCATCGCCAAGTGGTCCCTCGTCAACTCGACCAGCGCCTACGTCCAGGGGGCGGGCTACACCGACGTGCACGCGCGCATGCCGGCTCTGACCATCCTCTTCTACCTGTCGCTCGCGGCCACCGTGATCCTGCTCGTCAACGTGCGCCTGCGCGGCTGGTCGCTGCCGGCGGTCGCGGTGGGCCTGTGGGCCTTCGTCGCGCTGGTGATCGGCGTGCTCTACCCGACGATCCTCCAGGCCTTGAAGGTCAGCCCCAACCAGGGCACGCTCGAGCAGCCCTACATCCAGCGCAACATCGCGGCGACGCGCGCGGCCTTCGGCCTAAACAGCGTCATCTATCACACGTTCGCCGGATCCACCACGATCAGCCAGTCCCAGATCAACGCCGACAAGTCGACGCTGAGCAACATCCGCCTGTGGGATCCGGCCAACAACATCGCCCTGGCCACGATCACGCGACGCCAGTCGATCCGCTCCTACTACTCCTTCGCCTCCTTGGCGGTGGACCGCTACATGATCAACGGCAAGCTCACCCCGGTGCTGATCGGGGCGCGCCAGCTCAACCCCGCGAACCTGCCCTCGCCGTCGTGGGTGAACAACCACCTCCAGTACACCCACGGCATCGGCGCGGCGGTCATCGCCGCCAACCAGGTGGACTCGGCGACGGGCAATCCCATGCTGGTGGTCGCCAACGTCCCCCCGGTCTCGAGCGGGGGCATGCCGGTCCTCACCCAGCCCGACATCTACTTCGGCCTGCACAACCCCGGCTGGGTGGTGGCCAACACCAAGCAGCCCGAGCTCGACTTCCAGGTCACCAGCGGGCCCAACGCCGGCCAGCCGGTGGAGAGCCACTACTCCTCAACCGGCGGCGTGCGCGTGGGCAACCTGTTGAGCCGCGTGGCGCTCGCGTTGCGCCTGGGGGACTTCAACTTCCTCATCTCGAACCAGATCACGTCGAACAGCCGGGTGATGTTCGTGCGCGACGTGCGCGCCATGGCCCAGAAGGCCGCGCCGTTCCTGTCCTTCAACTCCCAGGTCTACCCGGTGATCGCCGACGGGACGATCCAGTACGTCCTCGACGGCTTCACCACGACCGACCAGTACCCCTATAGCCAGAACGCGTCGAACCTCACCATCAACGAAGGCGGCCTGCCCTACAGCTTCAACTACGTGCGCGACTCGGTCAAGGTCGTCATCAACGCCTACACCGGTTCGATGACCTTCTACGCGGCCGACCCCAACGACCCGATCCTCAAGGCCTATCGCTCGGCGTTCCCCGCGATGTTCAAGCCCATGAGCTCCATGCCCGCCGAGATCCTCAACCACATGCGCTATCCCGTCGACCTCTTCGGTGTCCAGGCCGCCGAGCTCGGGCGCTATCACATCACCAGCGCTAACGCCTTCTACACGGCCTCGGACCGCTGGGAGGTCTCACCGACCACCGGCGCGGGCACGCCGAGCCAGTCTCTGGCCCAGACCGCGGTGACCAACTCGGCCGGCAACGTCATCGCCTCGGCGCTCTCGCCGATGTCGCCGGTCTTCCAGGTCGGCTCGTTGCCGATGGCCAACAAGCAGCAGCTCCTCGAGTCCATCGCCTACGTGCCCGCGGGCAACTCGGCGACGGTCCAGGGACTCACCGCCTTCTTGATGGCCACGAGCGATCCCGCGGACTACGGCCAGCTCAACGTCTACGAGACGCCGCGCTCGAGTCTGGTGATCGGGCCGGTCCAGGCCGACTCCCAGATCCAGGCGAACACGAGCGTGTCCTCCGAGATCACCCTGCTCGACCAGCACGGCTCGGGCGTGCTGCTGGGCAACAACCTGATGGTGCCGCTCGATCAGAGCATCCTCTACATCCGCCCGCTCTACGTCACGTCGGTCTCGAATCCGATGCCCCAGCTCAAGCGCGTGATCGCCGTGTTCAACCAGGACGTGGCCATCTCGCCCACCCTCTCGGGGGCGCTCTCCCAGGTGCTCGGGGCCAACATCTCGACCTCGTCGGGCACCGGCACGACGCCGCCGTCCAAGACCGGCCAGAGTGCCCAGTACTACCTCAAGCAGGCCGCGAGCGACTACGCCGCGGCTCAGTCGGCCCTGGCCGCGGGCAACCTCGGCCGCTACCAGGCCTTCGTCAACGCGATGAACCACCAGATCCAGCTGGCCCAAAACGCCTTGGGAATCGCCGGCTGAACCCAGCCAGACCTCGACCACCCCTCAACTTCCTGAGAATTTGGGTCGATTTGTCTCAGAATTGACGCAGAGTTGTCTGAGAGTTGTTGGTAGGTTGAGGCCACCTCACGGGTGTAGCGCCCGTTTGAGGACGGCGGGGAGGACGCTATGCAACTGCCACCGACGGTGGCGGCGAACCAGGCTCCCCGGCGCGCGGGTCGCGTGGGGACGCCGTGGGTCAGAGTTCGTCGTCTCATCTTGTCCCTACTCCTTTGCGCCTCGGCGGCGATCGTGCCGGCCGCGGCGGGCAGCGCCCACGGCGGCGGCCTGGGCGGGCCCCACGGATCGGGTGGACCGGGTGAGTCGGGAGGGTCCGGCGGATCGGGCGGTTCGAATTCGGGCGGCAGTTCGGGCGACACCTCCGACGGTGCGGCGGTGGTCGTCACGTTCGCCAACACCGGCGGCAACGCGACGGTCACCTATCCCACGCCCTACAGCCCGCCCCCGGCGAGCGACGGCGTGGCCGGGGCGACGTTCACCTACGCGATCACGGGTTCCAACACGGCGGGCTGCTCCATCAACGCCGACGAGAGCGGCTTTAGCTACCGCCAGCCGGGATCGTGCGTGATCAGCGCGACGACCGCCGTGGTCTCGACGACCGACGACGACCACGACGCGACGTCCTCGGCGAGCGGGACGCTCACCCTAACGGTCAATCCCGGCGTGCAGTCCATCTCGCTCGCCTCGACGTCCGGGCCGGTCGGCACCGCGATCACCCTGTCCGCGACCGGCTACAGCGGGTCGGGGACGATCACCTACAAGGTCGTCGGCGGCACGGCGGCGGGCTGTGGCATCGTCCACTCTGACCAGGTCATCTCGAGCGGGGCGGGCACCTGCCTGGCGACGGCGACCATCGCCGCCACTACCTACTACGCGAGCGCCACGTCGGCGCCGGCGACGATCACCTTCATCGCCCCAACGCCGGTCGTGACGCCACCGACCACCACGCCGACCACGACGTCCACGACGACGTCGACCACCACGACCACGACCACCACGATCCCCAAGCACCTCACGATCACCGCGCCGTCGCAGAGCGTGAAGAAGGGCCAGGCGATCCGCACGAGGGTATCGGTCTCGGGCGTCGCGCCCGGCGACTCGGTCAGCGTGACCAAGGTCACGCTGACCTACACGGGCATCGAGGGGACGTCCTACGGACCCAACACCGCGGCGCCGAGCCAGGTCGGCGTGTACTCGGTGATGCCCTCGAACGCGACGATCTCGGTGTCGCCCGCGGCCGACGCCAAGCGCTACTCCGGCACGATCCTCTACGTCGCGGGCACCCTGCAGATCCTGGTGCCCGACCTGGTGGTCAAGGCCGCCCCGCCGCGGCTCTCGCCGACGCGCTCGCTCGCGATCAAGCCCTTCGCGGAGGGTTCGTACGCGCTGAATCGCAAACTGGTCAAGCAGGTGGCGCGCCTGGCGCTCGTGATCAAGCGCGGCCAGTACCACAGCGTGGCCCTGACCGGCTTCACCGACAACGTGTTCACCCCAGCGTTCAACGTCATGCTCAACCAGCGTCGCGCCGCCGCGGTGCAGGCCCGCCTCTACGCCGACCTCCTGCGCCTGCACGTGAAGAACGTGAAGATCTCCATCGTGGCGTCCTTTAGCGTCCAGTTGGTGTCGACCAACACGACCGCCAAGGGCCGAGCGCAGAACCGCCGCGTCGTCGCGGTGCTGCGGGCCCTCTAGATATACGTGGCCCCCACGCGCCGGCTGCGCCGCGCGATGCGAATGGCCGCTGGCGTGGCGCTCGCGATGGCGCCGCTGGGCATCGCCGCGACGGCCCACGCCACCCCGGGGCTCTTGGCCGCGGGCACGGTGGTGGTGACGAACCTCGACACCAACTCGGTCACGATCATCGCGCCCGTGACCCATCACGCGACGTCGGTGACGGGCCACGGGCTCAACGGACCACTCGGCGTGGCGATCACGCCCAACGGTCGAATCGCCTACGTCACGAACTCCCTGGGCAACACGATCGTGCCGGTGAACTTGGCGGCCCGATCGGTCGGCGCGCCGATTCGCGTCGGCAGCGGGCCCGCCGCGATCGCGATCTCGCCGACCGGGCACACCGCCTACGTCTCGAACTTCAATGACAACACGGTCACCCCGGTGACCCTGAGTGGCCCGACGCCGGTCGCGCACAAGCCGATCCCCGTCGGCTTCGGGCCCTGGAGCATCGCGGTCACCCCTAACGACGCCATGGTCCTCGTCTCGAACTCCGAGGGTCACAGCATCTCGGTGATCTCCGTGGCCACGGGCAAGGTCGCGAGGTTGGCGATTGCGGGTCGGCCCCAGGCGATCGCCCTGGCGCCCGACGGTCGCCACGCCTACGTCGCCGACGGCCAGGCGATCACGACGATCAACCTGTCGGCGACCTCGGCCTCGCTCGGTCCGGTGATCCCCGTCGCCGGTGGACCGGTCGGCATCACGATCAGCCCCGGGGGCAAGCGGGGCTACACCGCGAACAACAACGACACCGTCTCGATCCTGGCGCTCGACTCGCACGCGGTGGCGCCGACGTCGGTCACCGTCGCCAATCTCAGCGAGCCCGACGGCATCACGCTCTCACCCAACGGGCGCGTCGCCTACGTGGCGAGCGCGAGCGACGTGGTCGCCCCGATCGACCTCGCGGCCTCGCCGATCAGACCCATGGCCCCGATCCCGGTGGGCAGCCCCTCCTTTGGCATCGCGGTGGTGCCCGACCAGGCGCCGATCGCCTCGCTGTCGGTGACGGCGGCCAAGGCCGGTCACGCGACGCTGCTCGACGCGTCGGCGTCGGTGGCGCCCAACAGCTCGATTCGCAGCTACCACTGGGTCTTCGGCGACGGGACCAGCGCGACGACGACGTCGCCGACCATCACGCACGTCTACGCCCACGGCGGGCTCTACAACGCCGCCGTCATCGTGACGACGGTCAACGGCACCTCGACCGAGACGACGTTCACGGGCCAGGTGGTGGGCAACCACGGCAACGCCTCGGCCCAGGCCCAGCGCACCTTCCACGTCCCCTCGGCCCTCCAGCTCACGCCGGCGTCGGGCACCCCGGGCAGCGCGGTCAAGCTCGTCGACAACACGGTCACGCACGCGTGCAACCCGGCCTACGTGTTCTTCGACAAGAACCTGATCGCGACCTCGGCCGTGGTCGACCACGTCCTGACGGTCAATGACCTCGTCGTGCCGGGCAACGCCACGGTGGGCGAACACCACATCTCGCTGTCGTGCTCGACCACGTTGTCGGCCATCGTGACCGCGAACTTCCGCGTGACCGGTGCGGCCAACCACCTCACGGAGTTCTCCG
>DATIVP010000020.1:0-11692 GCA_035465755.1 Acidimicrobiales bacterium
TAGGCCTTGACCCCGTCGTAGTCGCCGGGCGTCATCTCGAGTCGCGCGAGATCGAATCGCTCGGTGTACATGCCGCCGGAGGCCACGGTGACGATCGTCGACTGTCCGGCCGCTCGAAGAACGGGCGCCAGTCGCCAGGTCAGTCGAAAGGGAGCGAGAACGTGGGTGGCGACCGTCATCTCGACGCCGCCCGCTCCGGTCGCGTAGTCGTGCGTGAGCGCTCCGGCGCTGTGGACGATCCCGTGCAACCCCGCCGGATCCTCGCCGATGCGTTGGGCCAGTTCGTCCAGGCGAGCGGCGTCAGTGACGTCGAGCGCCGCCACGCGCACCGTGGTGCCGCGTGCGCGGATCCGCTGCGCCAGTTCCTCGAGGCGACCTTCATCGCGACCGGTGATCCACAGGTCCGCCCCGGCGCCCGACAGCGCCAGTGCACACGCGCGTCCGATCCCCGACGACGCGCCCGTCACGAGTATCGAGCGCCCCTTCATGGAGGCTACGGGCGGCCAGATCTGAGTGGCGCGTCGAAGAACCGCCCCGACCCGACTGAAGCTGCCGACGATGGTGGCTTCGAGTGCGGCGTCGAGAACCCGGGCTCCGCCGCGGCGGCGCCGTGACCAGGTGCGGAAGGGGTTTGGGGGCACGCTCCTATTTTAGTGCTAAATTAGAGGCATCGCCGCTGGCGTCGTCGACCGCGCTGGCCCTCTGACAACGGGATGTTCTTCGCCATGCGCATCGCCATCATCGGATCCGGGATCGCCGGCCTGACCAGCGCCCACCTTCTTTCGCGACGTCACGACGTCACCCTCTTCGAAAACGAGTCACGCCCCGGCGGACACGCTCACACCGTCGACGTGACCATCGCGGGCGAGACGCACGCCGTCGACACCGGCTTCATCGTCTACAACGAGCGCAACTATCCGGGCCTCACCCGACTCTTCGCCCAACTCGGCGTCACCACCACGCCCAGCGACATGAGTTTCTCCGTCAGTGATCCCCGCCACGGCCTCGAGTGGCGATCGAGCACGCTCAACACCATCTTCGCCCAGAGGCGCAACTTGGTGCGCCCTGACTTCGTGGCGATGCTCGGGGACATCGTCTCCTTCAACCGCCAGGCACGCCGACTGCTCGCCGACACGGGCGGGTCGACGTCACTGAGTTTGCGCGAGATGCTCGACGCCGGTCCGTGGTCGGCGCGCCTGCGCGAGTGGTACCTGGCGCCGATGGTCTCGGCGTTCTGGTCCGCGCCCATGGCCGACGCCCTCGACATCCCGGCCGCCACCTTCGCGCGCTTCTTCGACAACCACGGACTCCTCTCGCTCGGCGGCCGGCCGCAGTGGCGAACGGTCCTCGGCGGATCGCGCAGCTACGTCGAGGCGATCGCCGCTCCTCTGGGGCGCCGTCTGCGCGTGAACGCGTCGGTTTCGAAGGTGACGCGACGTCGCGACGGCGTCGAGGTGAGCAGCGACGCGTTTGGTCCCGAGACCTTCGATCACGTGGTTCTCGCCACCCACAGCGACCAGGCCCTCGCCCTGCTGAGCGATTCCAGCCCCGCCGAGCGCGACATCCTCGGCGCCATTCGCTACCAGCCCAGCGCGGTCGTGCTGCACACCGACGAGACGCTCCTGCCCCGATCACGGCGGGCCTGGGCGAGCTGGAACTACCGCTTATCTGAGGACCGCGCGGACGCAACCGTCACGTACCACATGAACCAACTCCAGTCGATTCCCTCACGCCACCAGATCCTCGTGAGCCTGAACCAGACAGATCACATCGACGCGGGTCGGATTCTCGGCGAGTACGACTACTCCCACCCCGTCCTTGACGCGGGTGCGATCGCGGCGCAGCGGCGAATCGCCGAGATCGACGGCCAGCGCGGCACGTGGTTCGCCGGCGCCTACTGGGGCTACGGGTTTCACGAGGACGGCCTCCAGAGTGCCCTTCGCGTAGGTCGCGCCTTCGGGCTAGAACTGTGACGACGATGAGAAGTGCCCTCTTCGAAGGTGTGGTGCGACACCGACGCAGCGGTCCCGTGGGTCACGAATTCACCTACCGGATCGTCCTGCCGCTGATCGACCTCAACGAGCTGGACGCCGTGTGCGCGCTGCACCCCTGGTGGGCCCGCGAACGGCTGCGCCCTGTCACCTACCGGCGCCGCGACTTCTTCGGTCCTGCGAACCTCGAGCTCGACGAGGCGGTGCGCGAGGAGGTCGCCCGCGAGCGTGGCGCGCGGCCTTCGGGTCCCATCGCGATGCTCGCCCACCCGAGGATCTGGGGCTGGCAGTTCAACCCGATCTCCCTCTACTACTGCTACGACGAATCGGGCGCCCACGTCGAGTCACTGGTCGCCCAAGTGACCAACACGCCCTGGCACGAGAATCGCGCGTACGTGCTGGGCTCGCCCGGATCCCACCGGGTCGACAAGGAGCTGCACGTCTCGCCGTTCATGACGATGGACGCCTACTACGACTTCACCTACGGCGCGCCGGCGAGCGACCTTCACCTCTCGGTGAACGTGATCGAGCACGACGAGCTCGTCCTTGAGACCTCACTCGACCTCACGCGCCGCGAGATCACCCGACGTGACCTCGGTCGCGTGCTGTGGGACTATCCCGTCATGACCGCGAAGGTCTCCCTGGGCATCTACCACCAGGCGGCGAAGCTCTGGCGCGCGGGCGTGCCCTTCGTCGCTCACCCCAAGCGCGGCCGCGCGGGGGAATCCACGATCGGATCTGCGAACTCGAAGGGAGCCCCTCGTGCCTGACGCCGCCACGCCACTGTCGATCGACCGATCCGACTCGCTCGCGAGTCTCGTTGACTTCTCACCCCAGAAGAGCCAGCGGGCGCGGCGGATCCTCTTCGCTCTCGCGCGCCGCTCGCGCGGCGGGCGCCTCGTGGTCACGGACGAAGTCGAGACGACCGAACTCGGCCGCGGCGCGCTCGTTGCCCACGTGACAGTCCACGACCCGCGCGCCTACACCGCGCTCCTCCAGCGCGGATCACTGGGACTCGGCCTCGGCTACCTCGAGGGCTGGTGGGACTGCGACGACCTGGTTGCCCTGGTGCGGATCCTGGTGCGCGGTCGCGGACGACTCGGACGGATCCAGGACGAGGCCGGTCGGCTGATCAGTCTGGTGGCCGATCCGCTTCGCCGTCGGCGTCGGCGCCCGCCGACCAACGACCGACGCTTCGTCCAGGCCCACTACGACATCGGCAACGAGTTCTTCTCGCTGGTGCTGGACCCGACGATGAGCTACTCGTGCGCGGTCTTCGAGAACGTCGAGGACACCCTGGAGAGCGCCTCGCTGGCCAAGCTCGATCGCATCTGTCGCAAGCTCTCGCTCGGAGCAAACGACCACGTCCTCGAGATCGGCACGGGATGGGGCGGCTTCGCGGTGTTCGCAGCGTCGCGCTACGGCTGTCGCGTGACCACGACGACGATCTCGGCCGAGCAGTACGACTACGCCACGCGCCTCGTCGCCGAGCGCGGACTTGCCGACCGCGTCACGGTGTTGAACCAGGACTACCGCGACCTCCGCGGCACCTACGACAAGCTCGTCTCCATCGAGATGATCGAGGCCGTTGACTGGCGACAGGTGCCGGGATTCTTTCGTGCCTGCTCGCGACTACTCGCCCCCGACGGCCTGATGGCGCTGCAGGCGATCACGATCGACGATGCGAGCTACGACCGCGCCAAGACGACGACGGACTTCATCAAGGCCTTCGTCTTCCCTGGCGGCAGCCTGCCGTCGATGACGTCGCTGACCGCCGCGAGTACCCGGGCACACCTCCGTGTGGTCGACGTCGAGGACATCGGTCGACACTACGCCGAGACCCTGCGGCGCTGGCGCGAGAACTTCGAGCACCACCTCGACGACGTGCGCGCGCTCGGCTATGACGAGAGGTTCGAACGGCTCTGGACGCTCTATCTCACCTACTGCGAAGCGGCGTTCCTCGAGCGCCACGTGAGCGACGTCCAGATGGTCCTCGCGCGCGACGGGTGGCGTCCGGCGCTCGCGACGCGCGCCTAGCGCCGGCGGCGCTCGTCGCGAAGGCGTTCGACCAGCGCGACCACGTCGCGGGCGTCACGACCGGTCCAGTAGTCGCTGCCCAATTTGCGCGCGGCGCGCTCGTCCTTCACGGCCGCACCACCGACGAGCACCACCGTCTCGGTGCGCTCGCGCAACCTCGCCACGGTGGCGGCCACGGCGTCCTCGTGGCCCGCGGTGGTGACCGAGATCAAGACACACAGTGGTCGTTCGCGTTGCGCCGCGTCGGCGAAGGATCCCGCGGGTGTGTCACCACCGAGTTCGATGACGGAGAACCCGGCGCCGCGCAACTGGTCGACCACGATCGCCACGGGAATCTCGTGGCGCTCCCCGGCGACAGCGCCCACGAGCACCGTGCCTCGTTTGCGTCCGGGCCGCGCGAAGCGGGGCCCGAGGCGGGCAATGAGGCGGCGGGTCGTCGCACTCGCCAGGTGCTCGTCGGCGATGTCCAGCTCCCCGCTCTTCCAGCGACGTCCGACTTCACGCATGGCGGGCGCGAGATAGGCGAGGTGCACGTCAGCGGGCCCCGCGCCCGACGCCAACGCGTCTTCGACCACGCGCCAGGCACCGGCCTCGTCGCCGGCCACCAGGCGATCGAGGAGGTGCGCGGCGGAGGCCGTACGCGCGGTGCCTCGCGGCTGGTCGGTTCCGCGCCCGACTCGCACGGCATCGAGGTCGGCGGTCTTCACCCGCCACGAGTGCCCATCGTGGACCGCGGCGAGGCGCCCCGTTCGCACGTAGCGGTACACGGTCATGTAGTGCACGCCGAGGATGTCCGCGGCCTCCTGGAGGCCCACCGTTTCTTCGACGTGCGCCGTTCCTGTCACCTCATCTCCGTTCACCTCGCGGGCCGCTCGACGAACGATCCAGGGCCCGAAACCACTAATTTAGTACTAACTATCGAGGAGTCCCGTGCCCCACGTCGTCGTCCGCATCCCCACCACCCGCCCCGCAGCGGAGGTCCTCGCCTACATGGCCGATTTCAGCCACGCGCCCGAATGGGATCCGAGCGTCATCTCCGCTACACGTCTCGATGCGGGGCCCCTGCGCGTGACGAGCTCGTTCGATCTCGTCGTTCGCTCCGCCGGTCGTTCCCTGCCCCTGCGCTACCAGGTGACCGCACTCGACGAGGAACGCGTCACCCTCACCGCTCGCACGCCGACGCTGGAGTCCATTGACACGCTCAGCGTGGCACCAAGCGCCGAGGGCACGGTCTTCACCTATGACGCGCGCCTCACCTTGATCGGCATCTGGCGGGTCTTCAACCCGTTTCTCGCGGTGATGTTTCGTTCTCTGGCCGCCAAGGCCGAGGCCGGGATACGACGCCGTCTGGCCTAGGCGGTGGGCCATGAATCGGTGGGGTCTATCGACGTGGCGCGATGCGCGCCGTCGAGTGACAGCGCGACGAGTTCGCGCGCCGTTGCCTCACTCACCGGGTGGCCCAAGAGGGCTCGCACCTGCAGCGGGTTGACGATTCCCGCCCAGAAGAGGACGGGGTCGACTCCCGCCCGCACCTGACCAGAAGCGATGGCGCGAGAGAGGATCTGCGCCGCGGTGTCGAAGCGTCCGGTGAGAAGTCGCCGCGCCGTTGCCAGGACATCCGAGTCCTCACTCGCCGCGACGAGGACGGCCCGCATCGTGCGCGCGCCGTCAGGACCACTGAGCACTCTCGCTACGGCCTCAGCGAGGGCCACGAGGTCCGCCAGTGGATCGGCCGACTCGGGGACGGGTATCTGAGTGAGGGCCATGCGCTCGATCGCCGCGCCGACGAGAGCCGCTTTGGTGGCGAAGCGGCGATAGACGGTCGTCTTGTGCACGCGAGCGAGTCTGGCGACGTCCTCGATACTGAACGAGTAGGACCGTTCGGCGACCAGAGCGAGCGTCGCGTCGAGAACGGTGTCGACGACGCGTGGTCCCCTCACGGGGCGATTCGATGGTCGAACTTCCCTCACCGACGCCTCGGGGTTCTGATCCGCGCTACGCGCCGCCACCGTGAATCCTTTTCGCAACTCGTGTTGCAATCATGACAACAAATGATAAGTCCGTGACGCAACTAGAGTTGCGATAGCACCGTGACCGCGGCTCGGCGAGCCACCAAGCGAATCGACGCACCTGGTGATCCGCACTGCCCGCGAAGTGACCCTCGCCCCTAACGTCACTCGGATCGGTCGGCTACCGTCGGTTGGAGAAACCACGCAACCCCGAGGTGCCCATGGTGCAAGTGGAGAGTCGCGCGCAGAGTAGTGGCGCCGCGTCAAGTCCCGTCGTGCGCTTCGAGCACGTCACCAAGATCTACCGCGGCGGTGGGGGCGTTCGCGACCTCACCCTCGACGTACACGCCGGCGAGATCCTGGGATTCCTGGGCCCTAACGGCGCGGGCAAGACCACGACAATCCGTCTCTTGCTCGACCTCATCCGGCCCTCGACTGGCGCCATCGAGGTCTTCGGGCTCGATTCGCGCCGCGACAGCGTGGCCATCCGGCGCCGCGTGGGCTACCTGCCGGGCGACCTCGCGCTCTACGAGCAGTTGAGCGCCCGTGACGTCCTCTCGCACTTCGCCCACCTGCGCGGTGGCCCCTCGTGGAGCACGATCCGCTCACTCGCCGACACCCTCGAACTCGACCTGGAGCGACCCATCCGTAGCCTCTCGCGCGGCACGCGCCAGAAGGTGGGCATCGTGGCCGCCCTGATGGGCGACCCCGAGCTCCTGGTGCTCGACGAGCCCACCTCAGGACTCGACCCCCTCGTCCAGCGCCAGGTCCACGAGATGCTGAGGGCCGCGGCCGACGCGGGACACAGCGTGTTCCTCTCCTCGCACATCCTCTCCGAAGTGGCCCAGGTGGCCGACCGGGTGGGACTCATCCGCGATGGGCGCCTGGTCGACGTCGAGCGCGTCGTCGACCTCCAACAGCACGCGGCGCACCTCGTCGACGCCCGTCTTCACAGCGCCCCGGTGCGCGAGACCTACGCGTCCTTGCCCGGCGTGACGCTCTGCAGCGTGAGCGGCAACGACCTGCACCTCGAGGTGGCCGGCGACCTGCGCCCGGTGATCGCCGCTCTCGCCGCGAGTGACCTTGACGACCTCTCGGTGCGCGAACCTAGCCTCGAGGAGGTGTTCCTCTCCTTCTATGACAACGACGACTGAAACCCACGATCCCGGCGAGGCCGGACTGCGATCCGTCTTCGCGCGCGCGATGCGCGAAGAACGCCGTGCCCTGATCGGCTGGACGATCGGCGTCGTTGCCTTCTGCCTTGTCATGCTCTCGATCTTTCCCTCGATCCACGGCAACGTGAACTTCTCCAAGCTCCTCGACGCCTACCCGGAGGCGCTGCGCAAAATGTTCCAGGTCGAGGACTACACCACGGGCCCGGGCTACCTGCGCGCCGAGGTCTTCTCTTTCGTGGCCCCCTTGCTGCTCACCCTCTTCGCGGTGCTGTGGGGATCGGACCTCTCCGCGGGAGAAGAGGAGCGGCGAACGATCGACCTCCTGCTCGCCAACCCGGTCTCGCGGCGACGTTTCGTCACCGAGAAGTGGCTCGCGCTGATCGTCGGCACGGTGGTCCTCGCCGCGGCCCTCGAGATCGCCCTCGGCGCGATCGGGCCCCTCTTCAAGTTGCACGTCGCCTGGACCCGACTCACGGCCGAGGTGCTGGGCTCATGGCTCTTCGCCGTGGCCTTCGGCACCCTCGCCCTCTCACTGGGTGCGGCCACCGGCCGACGGGGCCTCGCGCGCGGCATCACGACGACGCTCGCCCTGGCGTCGTACCTGCTCTCAACGCTCTCGAACCTCGTGTCCTGGCTACGTCCGGTGAGGAACCTCTCGCTCTGGCAGCACACGCTGGGCGTGGATCCGCTGGGCAGCGGATTTCACTTCGACCGCATCGCCCTGGTGGTCGCCGTCACCCTGATCTTCGGCGCCGCGGCGCTGTGGACGTTCGACCGGCGCGACCTCGCGACGTGACTAGCCGCGCGCGCCCGGCGCGAGCAGTCGGGTCGTCGTGCTCGCGCGCTTCGTGCACACCGTGATCGGCAGCGCGCGGTAGGTCGCGGGCACGAAGGAGCCGAGCGCCACCTGAAAGCCGATCGCGCGCCGTGGCGCGCAGGAGGCCACCGGGTAGTTGCCCGCCTCCACGACTCCGAAGGCCACGCTCACCGACTGGCCGTACTTGATGACGTGGCGAAGGGGCATCATGCCCATGCTGGTGTTGCGCGCCATCGGGCCGAGCGCGCGCCGGCAGGTCGCGACCGGCTGAATGGCGGGCACGCCCCAGATCGCGCAGGTACCGCCGCGGTTCGTAAAGACGATCGGGTAGTAGGTGGTCCCGGCGGTTCCTTGGGCTCGTCCGACGCTCACCGAGAGCTGCGACGCCACGCACGACGGCACCGCGGTCGCTCCCGACGCGCTCGTCATCGCAAGGGTCGCCAACGGCGCGACCCCCGCCACGAGCGCGATCGATAATGCGCTCCTCACTCGCTGCATGATTCCTCCACTGTCACTTTCGACTCCCCTGTCCGCGAGTCGCTCCTTCTTACCCATCTCAATTGGCCCAACGTGCGCCACAGCCGGTAAACCTGGTGGTGAGTTGTCGCGGCGCGCCGCGCTGAGCTGGCCAAGGGAGGCCCAGTGCCGTCATCCACCCCCGATTCCACCCACGCGGCCAGCCGTCACCCGGGACTGGCTCTGGTCGTGATCGCGATGGCCCAGCTGATGGTGATGCTGGACCTGACCATCGTCAATATCGCCCTGCCCACCCTGCAGCACTCCCTGGGCTTCTCCGTGGCCGGGCTGGCCTGGGTAATCGACGCCTACGTGCTGGCCTTTGGCGGATTGCTCCTCTTCGGCGGACGACTCGGCGACCTCTTTCGGCGCCGGCGCATGCTCATGGTGGGCGTCGCGCTCTTCACCTTGTCCTCGCTCGCGGGCGGCTTCGCCTCCAGTCCGGCGCTGTTGATCGCCGCACGCATGGTGCAGGGACTCGGCGCCGCGATCGCCTCACCCACCGCGCTCTCGCTCGTCGTGACGACCTTCCCCGAGGGCAAGGCCCGCCACCGCGCGATGGCCATCTTCGCCGCCATGACCGCGGCCGGTGGGGCGACCGGACTGTTGCTCGGCGGAGTCCTGGTCGACTACGCCTCGTGGCGCTGGGTCTTCTTCGTGAACGTCCCCATCGGGATGCTTCTCCTGGTTCTGGCGCCCCTCGCGCTCGAGCGCGGCCGGGCCACTCACAGCCAGCTCGACGTGCCAGGCGCGATTCTCATCACGGCGTCGATGACGTCACTCGTCTACGGCTTCGTCCGCGCCCCCGAGGCGGGCTGGGGACACTCGACGACGATCGGAGCCTTCGTCCTCGCGGTCGCCCTTCTGCTCGCCTTCTACTTCGTCGAGGAGCACGTCAGTGCTCCCCTGGTGCCACTCGAGTTCTTGGCCCACCAAGGGCGTGCCCTGGGTTACGCGATCATGATGCTGGTGGGCGCCGCGATGCTCTCGCTTCTCTACTTTCTCACCCAGTTCCTCCAGGAGGTCATGCACTACTCCCCGGTGCTCGCCGGCGTTGCCTACCTGCCGGTGCCGATCATGGTGGCGAGCACCAGCCAGGTGGTCTCACGCCTCGTCGGTCGCCTGGGGGTGCGGCCCTTCCTCGTGGCCGGGCCCTTGCTCGTGACCGCGGCGCTCGCCACCGCCTCGACCCTGCACGCCGGTTCGCACTACCCGGTCGTCTTCGTGGCTCTCGTCATGATGGGTCTGGGCATGGGCCTCATCTTCGTTCCCCTGATGCTCAACGCCGTCTCCGTCGTCGGCCACGGTCACGCCGGGCTGGCGTCGGGGCTTCTCAACACGTCCCAGCAGATCGGCGGTTCAGTCGGTCTCGCGGTACTCGTCAGCGTCGCCGCGACGACCGTACGCCACGACCTCGCCGGCGCCGCTCCCACGCACGCCGCTCAGGTCAATGCGACCGTCCACGCCTTCCAGAACGCCCTGCACGGTGGTGCGCTCGCCGCCGCCCTGGCGGTCGTCGTCGCGCTCTTCCTGCCGCGCGTGGGCGGCGCCGTTCCCGACGCCGCGATGCCCGAACCCGTCGTCAGCTAGAGGTTGCCGCTCACTCCCGCCACGACGCCGCGGATCGAGGTGCTGACCACCTTGGTGCAGATGGAGAACTTCAGCGGAATGACACCGCGTGCTCCCGAGACCGTCACGGCAACCGCCACGGCCGGCGCGGGCGCGCACGTCGCGCTCGGGTAGTTGCCCGTCTGTGTGACGCCGTAGGCGACGCTCGCGCGCGCCCCCGGAGCGAGGCGAATCGGCAGTCCGTAGCCCGCCATCGTCACCGCCCGGGCCCGGGCCCCGACGTAGTCAGCCGCCGCGAGGCTGCGCATCGCGCGCACCGTGGGGATCCCCGTCACGACGCAGGCACTCGTCGAGATGTTGCGAAACACCAGCGCGTAGTAGATGGTCCCCGCCGCGCCGTTGGAAGCGCCAAGGCTCATCGACAGGGCCGCCGAGCGACAGCGCGGGGCGACCGGCAGCGTCGTGGTCACGCTGGTCCAGGCCGTCGTGCCGCCCACGCCCATCGCGGTGTGCGTGGCCAACTTCACGAGGAGCGTCGCGGTCCCCGGCGCTCCGACGCGCAGACGCGACGCGCTGCGAGTCGTGCACTGCACGCCGGCCATCGTGGTGACCCGCGCCACGACTTGAAAGCCGTTGTGGATCGGTGTCCAGCGGGTGGTGAGAGGCCGCGGCAACTGGTAGACGACGGGACCGATCGCGAGCCCGTTCGCGGCGACGAACTGATAGCCGGTCGAGTTCACGCTCCACAGGCAGCTAGGGGCCGAACGCGAAGTGAAGACGAGCTGAGCAGTGGTGCCACCCGGCCGGCTCGAGACCGTGTTGGTGACCGCGACGCGGCTCGGCAGGCACGCGGTCGGGACCGCGGCGCTCGCGCGAGAACCCGGTGAGAGCACCACCAACGAGGCGGCGAGCGCCGCCACCGCGAGGAGTGCCGTGATCCGCGAGCGGTGCGTGACCAGGGTGAGTGGAGCAGTGCGAGTTGTCATAGCGACCTCCCTCGAATCGAAACTAACCCCACGGCGCGGCGCCGTCCAATCCGCAAAGTGGACCGCGCGCACGTGGGTTAGCGTTCCAGTAGCGACAAAAAAGGGACTGTGAAATGGCAACCGACCGCACCCACCTGACCAGCCAGGAGAGAGAGACCTCGTCGGTCTTTCACTCCTGGTCCGCCCAGTCGACGCTCAACCCGTTGATGGTGGCGTACGCCTCGGGCGTCTACGTCACGGCCGAAGACGGCACGCAGTACCTCGACTTCTCCTCCCAGCTGGTGAACACCAACATCGGCCACCAGCACCCCGCCGTCGTGGCCGCCATCCAGGAGCAGGCGGCCACGCTGTGCACGATCGCCCCCCAGCACGGCTACGTGAGCCGCTACCGTGCGGCCGAGCTGATCCTGGACCACTCCTTTGACGGCGCAGCCAAGGTCTTCTTCACCAACGGCGGCACCGAGGCCGTCGAGCACGCGGTGCGGATGGCTCGCCTGCACACGGGCCGGCACAAGGTCCTCGCCCAGTACCGCAGCTACCACGGCGCCACGTCCACCTCGATCAATTTGACCGGCGACCCGCGACGCTGGCC
>DATIVP010000021.1:0-10232 GCA_035465755.1 Acidimicrobiales bacterium
GATCGCGCCGACCGCCACGTAGCGCCCGTCGCTCGTCTCGTAGACGTCATAGTAGTGCGCCCCCGAGTCGAGGATGTTGGCGCCGCGCTCCTCGCGCCAGAATCCGGCGGCCATCAATGAGTGGGTCATCGCCGTCATCGAGGCCGACCCGTCGACCATCGCGGCGTCGACCACCTGGCCGACGCCCGTGGCGCGTGCGTGCACGAGCGCTGCCACGACGCCGAGGGCGAGGTAGAGCGCGCCCCCGCCGAAGTCGCCGACGTAGTTGAGCGGCGGCACCGGACGCTCGCCGGCGCGCCCCACCGGCCACAGGGCTCCGGAGACCGCGATGTAGTTGATGTCGTGGCCCGCGCGTTGGGCGAGCGGGCCTTCCTGCCCCCAGCCCGTCATTCTCCCGTAGACGAGACGCGGATTTCTCGCGTGCACCTGGACGGGACCCAGGCCCAGCCGCTCAGCCACCCCCGGGCGAAACCCCTCGATCAGCGCGTCGGCCGACGTCGCCAGTTCGAGGGCGAGGTCACGACCCGCCTCGTTCTTGAGATCGACCGCCACCGAGGGTCGGGAACGGTTGAGCAGGTCCCACGTGGTCTCGGGCGACGCGTCGGGATCACCGCGCTCGAGGCGCAACACATCGGCGCCGAGATCGGCGAGCAGCATGCCGGCAAAGGGCGCCGCGCCCAGCCCGGCGAGCTCGAGGACTCTCACTCCTTCGAGCGGACCGCTCACGCGCCTAGTCCCACCAGAGGTCGTGGCCGAGAACGCCGCGGGCAATGAGGCCGAGCTGGACCTGGGAGGTGCCCTCGACGATGGTCAACTGGCGAGCGTCGCGGTAGTAGAGCTCGGTCGGGTGCTCTTCCATGTAACCCGCCGCGCCGAGGAGCTGTACGGCGAGCCCGGAGGCCTTCACCGCCACCTCGGACGCGTAGTACTTGCACATCGAGAGCATCGGGACGTACTCCTTGGTGTACTTGCCCTGGTCGGCGAGCCACGCCGCGCGATAGGTGAGCAGGCGGGCCGCCTCGATCTCGGTCGCGCACTTGGCGATCTCCCACTGGACGCCCTGGAACTCGCTGATCGTCTTGTTGAACGCCGGTCGGTTCTTCACGTACTCGGTCGCGTACATCAGCGCCCCCTCGGCGAGGCCGATGGCTCGCGCCGCGACGATGGGCCGCATGGCGTTGAGCGACTGCATCGCCAGCTGGAACCCGCCGCCGATGACCTGTCCGGGTCCCACCCGCACGTCCTCGAAGTGGATCTCCGCGGTGTCGATACCCTTGACGCCCATCTTCTTGTCCACTCGCGGACGAGTGACCCCCGGGGTCGACGCGTCGACGATGAAGCTGCCGATGTCGGTGTGCAGCCGCGAGGAGGCCTCGCCGGTCTTGGCGAAGACGGTGAACCAGTCGGCCTGCATGCCACCCGAGATCCACGACTTCGTCCCGTTGAGGATGTAGCCCCCCTCGACGTCGGGGTCGGGTGTGGCGCGCGTCTGGATGCCGGCCACGTCCGAGCCCGCACCGGGCTCGGAGAGGCAGAACGAGGCGCGCTGGGTGCCATTGGCGATGCCGGGCAGGTAGCGCAGCTTCTGCTCCTCGGTGCCGGCGATCATGATCGGTCCGGTCGGCAGGCGCGTGAGCAGCAGCATGAGGCCCAAGACGTTCGAGTACTTGGTGACCTCTTCGATGGCGATCGTCAGACCCGTGATGCCCGCGCCGGATCCGCCGTACTCCTCGGGGATGCACAGCCCCAGTAGGTCGGCGCGGCGGAACTCCTCAAAGACGTCGGCGGGATACTCGCCCGTCTCATCGATCTGTCGCGCACGTGGCTTGATCTTGTCGTGGGCCAAGCGCCGTACCGTCGTCTGGAGCGCCCGCAATTCATCGTTGAATTCAAAGTCCATACCTCGCAAGTTATCGCTCGGGCGAATGGGCCCCAGTGGGACGTGCCAACATGGACCATGGCCTCGTTCGACCGGCCCCGCGCGCTCGCGACGATGGCCACTTCCACCTTCGACGTCATCGTCATCGGTGCCGGCATGACGGGCACCGGCGTCGCCCTCGACGCCGCCACGCGGGGACTGTCGGTGGCGCTCGTCGACGCGGGTGACTTCGCGTCGGGCACGAGCTCCAAGTCCTCCAAACTCGTCCACGGCGGGCTCCGCTACCTTCAACAGCGCGAGTTCCGCCTGGTCTATGAGAACCTGCGCGAGCGTCAGCGACTTCTCGAGAACGCGCCGTTCCTCGTGCGACCACTCCCCTTCTTGATCCCCCTGATCGCGAGCAACTCGCTGACGGGACGCGCTCTCGTGCGCGGCTACTCATCGGCCCTTCGCCTCTATGACCTGACGGGCGGTTGGCGCATCGGCCAACGACACCGCAAGATCTCCTCCAGCGAGGCCGTGGCGATCCTGCCCACGTTGCGCGCCGAGCACCTCCTCGCCGGGTTCATCTACATGGACGCACGCGGCGACGACGCCCGTGTCGCCCTCACCCTGGCGCGAAGCGCGGTCGACCACGGCGCCTGGGCCGCCAACTACCTGCGCGTGATCGAGTTCTCCCGTGAGCAGAGCGGACGCGTCAAGGGGGTCGTCGTGCGCGACGAGCTGAGCGGCGACACCTTCTCGATCGCCGCCCGCAGCGCGGTGAACGCAACCGGCGTGTGGGCCGACGAGATCGTGCGACTGACCGAGCGTGCCGACACCCACCAGATCACACCGGCCAAGGGGGTTCACGCGAGCGTGGCGCGAGATCGCCTACCCATCGACATTGCGGCCGTTCTCGCGGTGCCGGGTGACAGGCGCAGCATCTTCGTCGTCCCCTTCGAAGACGGACCATTCACCTTCATCGGCACCACCGACACTCCCTACGACGGTGAGATCGACTCACCCACCTGCACGCCCGACGACCTCGACTACCTGCTGCGCGCGGTCAACGCCGCCACGACGTCGAACCTCACCAACCGTGATGTCACGGCCGTCTGGGCTGGCCTGCGCCCCCTCCTCACTCCCCGCGACGGCGAGCGCCTCTCGGGGCGCACGGCCGACCTGTCGCGCCGGCACCGCGTGAGCGACCTCGGCGACGGCGTCGTGCACGTCACCGGTGGCAAGTGGACCACCTATCGCCAGATGGCCGAGGACGCGGTCGACTCTCTCACCACCTACGTCGGCCGCGTCGGCGCGACCCGCACGAAGAAGCTGCGCCTGCACGGCTACGGGTCGTGGCGCCCGACGACCCCGCTCGAGACCCACCTCTACCAGCGCTACGGCGACGACGCGAGGGTGGTACTGGAACTCATCAACCAGGACGAGTCGCTCGCCACGGCTCCCATCGTCGGCCTCGACTACGTGATGGGCGAATTCGTCTTCGGCGCGCGCGCCGAAATGGCGACGTCGCTCGTCGACCTCTTGACGCGTCGCACCCGGGCCCATCTCATCGATGCGCGCGCGACCCTCGACGCGGCGCCGCGCATCGCCCTCGCCGTGGCACCCCACCTCGGTTGGGACGAGGAGCGTCGCGGCCTCGAGGTCGGTGCCTACCGCGATCTCGTCACGGAAGAGCTCACCAGCGCGGGCCTCGTTCTGTAGAGTTCGCACGTGGGGCGTGCGCACGTGGCTCGAGAGTACCCGCGCGGCACCTTCGAGGCCGCGCCCGCACCCCTGGGCGACGACATCCTCGGGGCCCTGGAGTCCGCGGGCCTTGCCGTCGACGTCGCGGCCGCATCGCGCGCCGAGCACGGTCGGGACTGGTGGCCCGTCTCGCTGCTCGACGTGGCGGCGGGTCGCGTGCCGGCCTGGCCCGGCGCCGTCGTGACGCCGCGCGACGAATCCGAGGTGGAGGCGGCGCTCTCGGTCGCCGCGCGCTTCGCGGTCGCCGTCACCGCCCAGGGTGGCCGGTCCAGCGTCGTCGGAGGCGCTCAACCGAGCCCCGCGGGAATCGCCCTCGATCTGACCGGTCTCAACGAGATCGGACCGATCGACGCGACCTCGGGACTGGTCGACGTGGGTGCGGGTGTCTTCGGACCCGACCTCGACGCCGCGCTCGCTCCCCATGGTCTCACCGTCGGCCACTTCCCCCAGTCCTACGAGTTCTCGACGGTCGGGGGCTGGCTCGCCTGTCGCGGAGCCGGCCAGTATTCGAATCGCTACGGCACCGCCGCCGACCTCGTGCGGGGACTTCGCGTCACCCTGGCGAGCGGCCGGTCGCTGTCGCTCGGCGCGAAGAGCCCGCGCGCGGCCCTGGGTCCGGATCTCACCCAACTCTTCGTCGGCAGCGAAGGGACCCTCGGCGTGATCACGCGCGCAACGCTGATCGCGCGCGAGCGCCCGGCCGGCGACGAACGCCGCGCCTTTGGCCTCGCGACCTTCCTCGACGGGCTCGAGGTCTGCCGACGAATCCTGCGCCGTGGCGCCTCACCGGCGGTACTGCGCCTCTACGACGAGATCGAGGCGGCTCGCCTCTTTAACGTCGCCCACCCCGTCCTGCTCGTCCTCGACGAGGGCGACGAGCTCCTCACGCGGGCCACGATGGCGGTCGTCGACGCGGAGGCCTCCTCTCTCACGACACTCGACCCGGCGCTCGTGGGCCAGTGGCTCGCCCATCGCAACGACGTCAGCTCCCTGGCCGACCTGTGGGCTCGCGGCGTGGTCGTCGACACCATTGAGGTGGCCGCACCCTGGAGTGCCCTCGCGACGATGTGCGAGGAGATACTCGCGGGGCTACGCGCTCTCGCCGGCACGGTGATGGCCTCGGTGCACCAGTCCCACGCCTACGGCGACGGCGCGTGCCTCTACTTCACCTTCGCGGGCGTCGGGGACGATCCCCTCGCCTACTACCGCGCCGCGTGGGACCGCGTGATGCCCCTCGCGATGGCCCGCGGGGCGATCAGTCACCACCACGGCATCGGGCGCAACCGCGCCCGCTTCGTGACCGACGCGTTGGGCGACTCCTTCTCGATCCTCGAGGCGGTGAAGCGCGAACTGGACCCCCTCGGCATCCTCAACCCGGGCGTGCTGGCACTGGGCGGTGAGGCGTGGTGAGGGCGCTCGCCATCGACGTCGGCACGTCGTCGGTGAGAACGGCGCTCGTCGACGAGGCCGGGACTGTCTCGTCGCTCTTCCAGCGGCGACTCACCATCACGACGCCCCAACCGGGTGAGGTCGAGCTCGACGCCGACGAGATTGGCCGCGTGGTGCTCGAGCTCTCCGCACTGACCCTCGCTGACGGCGGCGGCGCCGACGTCGTGGGCATCACCAACCAGCGGGCGACCACCGTCTTGTTCGATCCGGCAACGGGACGCGCGGTCGGTCCCGCCCTCGGCTGGCAGGACCTGCGGACGGTCTTTGACTGCCTCGCACTTCAAGCAAAGGGGCTGCGCCTCGCGCCGAACCAGTCCGCGACCAAGCTGCACTGGCTCCTCGAACACGCGAAGAGGCCCGCGAGCGCGGTGCGCTTCGCGACGATCGAAACCTGGATCGCGTGGCTCCTGACCCAGGGTGAGGCGCACGTGACCGATCACTCGAACGCCGCGATCACCGGTCTCGTCGACGTCGACGTCGCGACGTGGCACGAGCCGACCCTGGCGGCGCTCGACATCGACCCCGTGGTGCTGGCGCGCATCGTGCCGACCAGCGGTCCCGTGGGCGCGGCCCGCGCGCTCGCCGGCGCGCCCGTCATCAGCGCGCTGATCGGCGACCAGCCCGCATCGCTGTTCGGGCAGTCCTGCGTGACCCACGGCGCGAAGATCACCTTTGGCACCGGGGCGATGCTCAACATGCCCCGCGGCTCGAGCGGCCCCGCCGCCATGACGCGCTACGACTCGGGCTGCTTTCCGATCGTGGTGCGCTCAGATGAGGCGTCGGTGACCTGGGGGCTTGAAGGCATCGTCCTCTCGGCCGGCGCGGCCGTGGACTGGGCGGTCGAGGATCTCGGCATCGTCGAGAGCGCCGCGGCGAGCGACGCGCTCGCCGCCAGCGTGCCGTCGAGCGACGGCGTGGTGTTCGTCCCGGCACTCTCGGGACTGGGCACCCCGCGCTGGGACTTCGGCGCGCGCGGCGCCTTCTTCGGCTTGACGCGTGGCTCGGGCCGCGCCCAGTTGATGCGCGCCGTGCTCGATGGCGTCGCTCAGCGCGGCGCCGATCTGGTCGACGCGGCGCTCGCCGAGACCGGCGACCGGCTCGAGGAGGTGCGCGTCGACGGCGGCATGACGGCCAACCAGACGTTTCTGTCTCTGCTCGCCGAGGCGACCGGCCTTCCCATCGCCGTCTCACCCGAACGCGAAGCCACCACTCGCGGCGCGGGTCTCATGGCGCTCGTCGGCGCGGGCCACCTACACGTCGAGGACGTCGAGAACCTGTGGCGTCCGAACCACGTGGTCGAGCCGACGGCGAGCGACGACGAACGCGTTGCCCGCCGCGTCGAATGGGCAAGAGCCGTCGAGCGGGCGGCCGCCACCATCCCCGCCCTCAGCGAGATCCGCTTCTAGGAATCCCAGGGGGCGGCCGCGCGCGCCGTCTCGAGCGACGTCGCCGTCTCGAGCAGGTGGCGCGAGAGCGTGAGCTGGCGCGGCATGTTGAGCCCCACTACCCCCGTGACCACGCCGCCGTGGCTGTAGAGCGCGAGCCACTTGGCGCCCTCGTCGCGCTCGGCGACGCGCGTGACGTCGTCGCTCGGACTGGGGTGGCCGACCATCTGGATCTTGCGCCCGTACTGATCGGACCAGAAGTACGGAACCATCGGGCCGGCCGATTCACCGTGGACCCAGAAGCGCGCGAGCGCTGCGGCGTGACCGACGGCGACTTCCCAGTGCTCCATGCGCACGAGCTGCTCGCCGAGGGGGCCGTCCCAGGTGAAGCGGGCCACGTCGCCCACCGCGGCGACCCGGTCGGTGGCGAGGAAGTGTCGATCCACGACGACGCCGTTGTCGATCGTCAGTCCCGAAGTCGCGAGCCACTCGACGTTGGGGATCGCCCCCGCGCCCACGACGACGAGCGCGGCCGCGAACGGACCTTCGCCGTCGACGTGAACCAGGAACTCTTCCTCGACCCGCGTGACGTCGGTGACGTGCACGCCGCTGCGCAGCTCGACGCCGGCCTCGGCGGGGAGGTTCTTGAGCCAGTCGGCCACCGTCGCGCCCAGCGGTCCGACCAACGGCGCGGGGGCCACCTCGAAGATCACCGGGCGCAGTCCGCGCTTCTTCAGCGAGGTCGCCACCTCCGCTCCGATGAACCCGCCGCCAATGATCGCGACGGCTCGTCCCGGCTCGAGGCGCTCGACGGCCTCGATCAGTGCCAGCGCGTCTCGTCGCGAGCGCAGGACGTGCAGGTGCTCGTCGGCACTGAAGGGAAGTCGGCGCGCCCGCGCGCCCGTGGCGATCACCACGTGGGTGCCCGCGATCGACGAACCGTCCTCCAGGTGGACCGTCGTGGTGGCCACGTCGAGAGAACGAGCGGCCACGCCGAGGTGAAGCGTGGCCTGTGACGTCGCCACGCGCTCGTCGGTGGCGAGGAGAGTCTGATCGATCTCCCACTGGCCGGCGAGCACCTGCTTGGACAACGGGGGCCGGTCGTAGGGAGCGTCGGGCTCGTCGCCGATGAGACTCAGGGCTCCGTCGAAGCCGTCGCGACGCAGTGATTCGGCCACCCGCCAGCCGGAGAGTCCGGCGCCGACGATGACGACGTGGTCGGCGTCGCCGAGGGGACTCACGAGAACATGGCGAGCCACTGGTCAGCGCTCGCCGGTGCCAGCACTCGATTGCTCGCGCGCACCTCACTCATCGGTGCGTCGGGCTGGGGCGAGTAGAAGTGCCCCGGAAAGAGGATCGTCGCATCGTCGACGAAGGCGAGTCGCTGGGTCAGGGTGCGGTACATCTCCTCGGGGTCCGAGCCCGGCAAGTCGGTCCGCCCACACCCGTCGAGGAAGAGGGTGTCACCGCTCACGAGGCGGCCTTCGAACAACAGGCACTGGCTGCCCGGCGTGTGACCGGGGGTGTGGATCAATGTCAGCGACAGCCCACCCACCGCGAGGGTGTCACCGGGCTCGTGGGCGACCAGGGACCCTTCGCCGACCCCGGTGCGCTGAGCGACCCACTCGACCTCGTCGCGCTGGACGTGGATGGGCACGTCGGCGATCTCGAGCAACTCGACGACACCGTCCACGTGGTGGCCCGCGTAGTCGCCGCCCACGTGGTCGAAGTGGTAGTGGGTCCCGATCGCGCCCACCAGCGTCATGTCGTCGGCGGCCAGGGCGGCGACCAGTTCGCTCGGCCGGTACGCCGGATCCACCAGCACCGCCTCGCCCGTCTCGCGGTCGCCCATCGCGTAGACGAAGTTCACCATCGCGGTCGCCATCGGATCACCCACCGCGAAGTCCCGTCCGGCGAGCAACTGGCGGAAGTAGACGCGGCTCACGGCTCGTCGACCACGCGCGTCAGTCGCGGCGCGAGCTCTTCGACCTTGGCCTGGGTCGTGCGCAGGCGTGACTCCAGCTCTTCGATGATGACGGTCGCGCGTTCGAGCTTGGCGAAGAGTTCGTCGACGGACACCTCGCCCTCGTCGAAGGAGGCGACAATCGCGTTGAGCTCGCTCGCCGCGTCGTTCCAGTTGCCTACGTTGCTCATGGTGTTCCCTTCTCCGTGACCACGCTGATAAAGGTTCCGTCGGACACCCGCACGTTGAGGGCCTCGCCGACGTCGAACTGCGAGAGGGACCGCACGACCGCGCCGTCGGCGTCGGTGACGATGGACCAGCCCTGGGCGAGACGACGGGCCGGGTCGTAGGCCCCGAGAAGCTGGCGCACCGACTGGAGCGTGCGCGCCGACGCCTCGAGCACCCGCCGCGCGGAGACGTCCAGTCTCTCGCGGGTCGAGGCGAGGTGGCGCGCCTCGGCCCGCAGGCGGTCGCGTACCGCGAAGTTCATCGTGCGCCGCCGTTCGCCGACGTAGTTGTCCGCCTCGTCGAGAACGGCCTGAACGGCGGTGGCGAGGCGGCGAGTCGGGGCCACCACGTTGCGCTCGCGCCAGGCGTCGACCAGGGTGACGATCTCCTCGCCCAGCTTGGTGGGCGTGATGGCCCGGGTGTGGGCGACGAGGTCGGCGACCGACTCGTCGCCCGTGTGGCCGATGCCGGTGAAGACGGGCCGGCGCGCGGCCGCGATCGCCCGCGCCACACGCTCGTCGTCGAAGCACGCGAGGTCGCCCTTGGACCCGCCACCGCGCACCACGCAGATCAGGTCAACGTCGGTCGCGTCGAGCGTCTCGATGGCGCGCACGATCTGCGGCGGCGCCGCCTCACCCTGGACCAGGGTCGTGACCAGGCGAACGTCGAACGCGTAGCCCGAGCGCAGGAGCTGACCGGTGAAGTCATTGAAGCCCTCGGTCTGGGGGCTGGCGACCAGACCGACCCGCAGGGGAACGGGCGAGAGCGCCGCCCGCTTGTTCGCCTCGAGCAGGCCCTCGGCGCCCAGACGGGCGATCAGCTCGGCGCGTCGGCGCGCGACGTCGCCGAGCAGGCTCGTGACGTCGACGTCGGTCACGGTGAAGCCGATCCGGCCCTGGGGCGCGTAGACGTCGACGTAGCCGTAGAACGAGACGATCATGCCCGCTTGCAGCGCCACGCCGCTGGCGGCGAGCGTGCGCTTGATCTGCGACCACTGGCTGGCCCAGCAGTGGGCGTTGAGGACCGCGCGCTTGGCGTCGGAGGTCGCCGCACCGGCGTCGGCCAGGTCCACGTAGAGGTGGCTCTTCTCGTAGACCTTGACGATCTCGCCGCGAACCCAGCGGGCGTGACGACGGCCGAAGGCCGCTTCGAGGTGTTCGGTCACCAAACGGTAGAACTCGCCGACCTCGAGAACGTTCTCCTCGGCGGCCACGTCGGAACTCACGATGTGAGGCTAGCCCCGGGGTGTCACGAGATTGTCATTTGAGTGCGGACCCGCGGTGTGAAAAACTGGTCGCGGATGGTGAGTCGACTGGGCGGCCGCGCCACCTTCGGGTGGCGAGGAAAGTCGGGGCTCCGCAGGGCAGGGTGCTCGCGAAACGTGAGTCGTGGCGACGCGCAGGACAGTGCCACAGAGAACAGACCGCCGATGGCCCGGGCAACCGGGCACAGGTAAGGGTGAAACGGTGCGGTAAAAGCGCACCAGCGCCGCGGGCGACCGCGGCGGCTTGGTAAACCCCACCCGGAGCAAGATCAAACACGGAGCATCCGCGGCCCGCGGGTCGAAAGACAGCTCCGAGGT
>DATIVP010000022.1:0-3979 GCA_035465755.1 Acidimicrobiales bacterium
TGAGGGCGGCGCCCACCGAGAGGCCGGCGCGGGTGAGTACTCGGGTTCGGGTCGAACTATGCATGTCTCTCTCCTTAGTTCCCGGCGATTGACAGGGCCGGTGCGACGAGGGTCAGGGTGACGACGCCCGTGCTGAGCACCGCGGCCGCCACGAGGCCAACTCGCTTCATGATTTGTGTACGCATAGACACTCCTGAGTTAGAAGGGCTTCGGGTACATCCTCGGACGCCTTCTTGGGAGAGCCCTGTGCTGGCATTCAGAGCGACGTAAATATTGTCGCCGTGCGGGGGCGCTAGCCGACCCAGTCTTCGACTAGTTGTCCCTGATCATCAGGGTGAAAGATCGGGATCGAGCCCAGGGCGTGCACCAGTGCGGCGTCCGCGCCGAGCGACTCGCGCCAGAGCGAGGCCTCCGTCACCAGGGTGCCGATGGCGACGATCTCGGCGTCGACGCGGCGCAGCAGGCGAAGCGCCGCTCCGGTTGAGGCGCCGGTGGAGATCACGTCGTCGACGATCGCCACGCGCTTGCCCGCGACGTCCTTGACCCGCGCCCGATCGAAGAGGAGTCGCTGGTCGGCGTCGGTGGTGATCGAGCGCACTGACTCTTTCACCGCATCGGCCAGGTGGATCTTGGGCGTCTTGTGCAGCACCACGTACTGATCGAGACCCAGGTGGCGCGTCACCTCGAGCGCGACGGGGATGCCCATCGTGGCGACCGTCGCGACCACGTCGATGTCGTGGGGGGCGAGCAGCGCCGCCAATTCCTCGCCCGCGCGCGCCATGAACCCCACGCCCATGTCGACGGTGATCAAGAGGGCCAGGGAGAGCTCACTCGAGAGCGGCACCACGGGCAGGTCGACCCGTTGCGAGCCGATGTCGACTGTGTATGCGCGCAGACCCACGGTGCTGGAGCATACTTTTTCGATGGACACGACCCGAACCCCACTGGATCTCGACCTTGCGCGAACCATGCTCGCTACCGCACTCGACGAGGCCCGCGCCGGCCTCGCCGAGGGTGGGATCCCGATCGGGGCCGCCCTCTTCACCCGTGAGGGCGAGCTGCTCGGCGCGGGCCACAACCGCCGCGTCCAGAACGACGACGCGTCGACCCACGCTGAAACCGACGCCTTCCGACGTGCCGGACGCCGGCGCGACTACGCGGACTGCGTGATGGTCACGACGCTCTCGCCGTGCTGGTACTGCTCGGGACTCGTGCGCCAGTTCAACATCGGTGCGGTCGTGATCGGCGAGGCGTCCAACTTCCACGGCGGGCACGACTGGCTCCGCGAGCTCGGCGTGGAGGTGATTGTCCTCGAGGACCCCGCCTGCACCGAGCTGCTCGGCACCTTCATCGCCGACCACCACGACCTGTGGTTCGAGGACATCGGCCTCTAATCTCAACGAACGGGCAGCCCGAAGAGCCGGTCCCCCGCGTCGCCCAGTCCGGGCACGATGTAGCCCACGTCGTTGAGCGTCTCGTCCAGGGCCGCCGCCACGATGCGCACGCTCGGGTGCTGGGTCGTCACCGCCTCCACGCCCGCTCGGGCCGCGATCAGGCAGAGCACGGTCACGTTGCCGGCGCCTCGGGTGGCGAGCATTTCGAGGACCTTGATCAGCGAGCCGCCGGTCGCGAGCATGGGGTCGCAGATCACCACGTGCGCTCCCGCCAGCGACTCGGGCAGGCCGTCCAGGTAAACGTCGGGCAGCAGAGTCGTCTCGTTGCGGCGCAGCCCGACCAGGCACAGGCGCGTATGGGGCAGCACCTCCTGGACGGCCGGACTCATGCCGAGCCCGGCGCGCAGGATCGGCACAATCACGTACTCGGTGTCGATGCGTATCGCCGGCGCGCCATGCGCGACCGGGGTGTCGACCGTGGTCGCGGTCGTGGGCGCGTCGCGGAACGCTTCGTAGGCGACGAAGCGCGAGATCTCGCTCGCCAGTCGCAAGAAGTCGGCGTTCGAGGTGGACTCGTCGCGCAGTTGGCGCACCTTGTCGGCGACGAGGGGGTGGGTGACGATGAGCGGCGCGGGCACGATCGCACTCTAGGTCCTCATCGAGCGACGGAGGGCCAGTGTGGCCCCGTTACGATCCAGAGGTGCCCACCGCGTCCCCGACGAATCCGGCACCCCCGCGCGAGGTCGCCGCCTCGCCGCTCGGGGGTGTGCGCTCCCGATACCCGGGGCCCCAGGCACGCATCTCGCGCGACGCGAGCCTCGCCTGGTGGCGTCGGGTCCTGCCGGTGATCGGTTCGCACCGCGCGACGTTCGTCACCGCGATCGGCCTGTCATTCGTCAGCCTCGTCCTGCAGACCCTCGTGCCCAACATGCTCAACGGCGCGATCGACCACGACCTGGTGGCTGGCACCGGCAACCTGACGGGCGACGTGCTGCGCATCGTCGTTGTCGGCGTCCTGGCCGGCGTCACCGGGATCGTCTCGCGCCACTACGTCTATCGCACCGCCTACGACGTCGAGGCCGACCTTCGTTCGCTGATCTACGAGCACCTCTCGTGGCTCTCATTCAGCTTCTATGACCGGGTCCAGTCGGGCCAGCTCATCAGCCGGGCCAACAGCGACATTCGCAGCGTCCAGATGTACTCGACCTTCGCCCCCCTGATCATCGTCCAGGCCTTCATCGGCGTGGTGGCCTTCGCCTTCATGCTCTCGATCAGCGTGCCCCTCGCGTTGATCGCCCTGGTGGTGATGCCCGTCCTCTACGTGGTGGGACTTCGCATGCGCAAGGTCATGTTCCCGATCTCGTGGATCACCCAGGCGAGGCTCGCCGACGTGGCGACGATCGTCGACGAGAACGTCAACGGCGTGCGCGTGGTGAAGTCCTTCGCCCAGGAAGAGGCCGAGATCAACCGCCTGGCCGACGCGGCCGAGCGCGTCGCGTGGGCCTACATCAAAGACGCCCACCTGCGAGCCGTCTGGTCACCCTGGGTCCAGAACCTGCCCCAGCTCGGCCTCACCCTGGTCCTGTTTTTCGGCGGACAGATGGTCATCGGCGGGCACCTCGGCATCGGCGCGATCCTGGCCTTCAACGCCTATCTCATGATGCTCCAGGCCCCCTTCATGATGCTGGGCCAGCTCGTGATGATGGGCCAGCGCGCCAAGGCGAGCGCCGAGCGCATCTTCGAGATCCTCGACGAGAACCCCGACGTGCTCGAGCGCCCCGGGGCATTCGACCTCGAGGTGCGCGGCGGGCGAATCGACTTTGACCACGTGGACTTCGCCTACGCCAACGGCACGAAGGTCCTCGCCGACTTCGACGCCCACGTCGGGGCCGGCGAGACGGTCGCCATCGTCGGGCGCACGGGTTCGGGCAAGTCGAGCGTCGCTCGCCTGCTCACGCGCTTCTACGACGTCACGGGTGGCGCCATTTCCATCGACGGCACCGACATCGTCGACGTCACGCTCGCCTCGCTGCGCGAGGCCGTCGGCGTCGTGCTCGACGAGCCGTTCCTCTTCTCGGTCTCCATCTTCGAGAACATCGCCTACGGCCGACCCGAGGCGAGCCTGGACGAGGTGGTGGCCGCCGCACGGGCCGCCAACGCCCACGAGTTCATCGAACGACTCCCGGAGGGATACGACACCGTCGTGGGCGAGCGCGGCTACACCCTTTCGGGCGGCCAGCGCCAGCGCATCGCGATCGCGCGCACCCTGCTCGTCAATCCCCCGATCCTCGTGCTCGACGACGCGACCAGCGCCATCGACGTGCACATCGAGGCCGAGATCTTCTCGGCGCTGCGCGCCCTCCTCGCCAATCGCACGACGATCGTGATCGCCCACCGGCTCTCGACGATCGCGCTGGCGAGCCGGGTCCTGCTCCTCGACGGAGGGCGCGTCGTGGCCAGCGGCACCCACGACGAGCTGCTCGCGAGCACTCCCCTCTACGGCGAGATCCTCGCCCAGGCGAGCGAGGACTGATGGCCTGGGGCGGCGGCTTCGGCCACGGCGGCGGAGTGTTCGGCAGTCACAC
>DATIVP010000023.1:0-6844 GCA_035465755.1 Acidimicrobiales bacterium
CAGTCGTTGGACGACGTGATCAGGGATGTTGAAGCACGTCGGCAATCGGGAACCCTGGCGTGAGGCGCGTGCGGGGACCCGGGTATCGCGGTCGCGCACAGTAGCCTTGAGAGTCTGATGGAGTCCCGCGCCCCGGCCGTCGTCGCCGTCGTTGTCACGACAGGTCCCGGGCCGGGTCTCGAAGCCACCGTGGCCTCTCTGGCGGCCCAGGACTACCCCGAGCTCAGCCTGCTGATCGTGGCCAACGGAGAGCACGAGAATGTCGCGGCGCGCGTCGCGGCGCTCGCCCCCCAGGCGTTCGTGCGCCAGCTCGAGGAGAACCGGGGCTTCGCCGCGGCCTGCAACGAGGCCGCGCTGATGGTGGAGGGGGCGACGTTCTTGCTCTTCTGCCACGACGACGTGCGCCTCGATCCCGACGCGGTGACCCAGATGGTGGCCTCGGCCTATCGCACCAACGCCGGCATCGTGACGCCCAAGTTCGTCGACTACGACGATCCGCTGGTGCTGCTGCACGTGGGCCAGAACAGCGACCGCTTCGGCGTCGTCCAAGAGCGGGTGGAGGTCGGCGAGATCGATCACGGCCAGCAGGACCTCGAGCGCGACGTCTTCGTGGCGCCCGGGGGCGTGACCCTAGTGCGCGGCGACCTCTTCGCCACGCTACGAGGCTTTGATCCCTTGATCCTCGCCCTCGGCGAGGACCTCGATCTGGGCTGGCGCGCCCAGGTGGCCGGAGCGCGCATCGTGGTGGCGCCCGCGGCCCGGGTGGCGCACCGCGAATCCATCGCGCGCGGCGAGCGAGCGATCACGGCCAAGGGCGTGCGCCGCTCGAGCCGCAAGGATCTTCAGCGGCGCCACCAACTGCGCGTGGTCGCGACCGGCTGGGGCAAGCGCTACACCACCCGCACCCTGCTCACTTTGGCCGCGATGGAGGTCGTGGAATTCGTGGTGGCCCTGCTCGGTCGCGACACCGACCGCGCCGGGGCCATCGTGGGTTCGTGGCGATGGCTCTTTCACAACCGCGAACGGATCCGCGAACGTCGACGCGAGCGCAGCCGCACGCGCGTCCTCTCCGACGCCGACCTGCACCGGCTGCAGATCGGCGGGGCGACGAGACTGAAGAAGTTCGTCGTGACCCTCGTGCGCGACGGACTCGACCGGGCCCGCGGCATCCTGCCCCCCGAAGAGATCGCCCCGGACGAGGGTCCGGAGGCGGGGGTCGGATTCGCGGCGGCCTTTTCTGAGAGCGAGGAGTTCGACGAGATCGCCGAGAGCGAGGAACTCGCCCTGTCGCGGCACCCCTCGCGGCTGCTCACGTCGTTTCGCTCCCAGGCGGCCGTCCTGGCTGTCATGTTCATCCTCTGGGCGCTGGGCTCGCGCAACCTGGTGGCGATGCACCTGCCGTTGCTGGGGCGTCTGACGCCGCTCGACTCGTGGTGGACGACCTGGCGGCACTTCTTCGCCTCGTGGTCGAGCACGGGCACGGGCACCTCGGCGCCCGGCATGCCCGGTTACGCGGTGCTCGGCTTTGCGGGGACCTTCGTCTTCGGACGAATGGGCATCCTGCCGCGCCTGGCGCTGATCGTCGCGGTGCCCCTGGGCGCCATCGGCGTCGCGCGGCTCTTGAAGGGCCGCGTGTCGAATCGCGCGCGCGTGGTGGCGGTCGTGGCCTACTTCGGCGGCGCGCTCGGGCTCAACATGATCAACCAGGGGCGCATCGACGTCCTGGTGGTGGTGGCCGGACTGCCCTTCGTGGTGAGACGCCTCTTCGACCTGCTCGGCGTGGCGGGCTTTCGCCAAGCCCCCGGTGCGCCGATCGCCTTTGGCGTGAGCGGATGGCGCGCGAGCGAGGCGGGCCAGCGCATGATCCTGGTGATCCTGGTGGCCGCCATGAGCGCCCTCGCGCCCGCCACCCTCGTGGTGGTCGCGGTGATCGTGCTCGGCGCGACGATGGTGGGACGAAACGACGAGTCGCGCCCGGTGCGCCTGACTGTCTCGGTGCTCGTCAGCGTGGCGATCTTCCTCGCGCCCTTGACGATCGACACGATTCTGGCCGGTCGTCGTGCGCTTGAGGTCTTCGGTCTGGCGAGGGGTGCCTGGTCCGGCCCGACCTTCCTGCAACTCGTGCGTGGGGCCGACGGGTCCTTCGGCACGACCTGGTGGGGGTGGCTCGCGCCAGCGGCGGCCCTGATCGGCCTGGCGCTGACGCGCGGCGAGCGACGGCCCATCGCCGCGCGATTCGCGGCGATCGCCGCCCTGTCGCTGATCCTCGCGACCCTGAGCCTGCGCCACTGGATGGGTCCCTTCACCCCCGACGTCGACGTCTTGCTCGCTCTCTATGGCGTCATGCTCGCCGGTCTCGTCGGCCTCGGGGTGTCGGCGATCGAGCTCGACCTTCGCCAGGCGTCCTTCGGATGGCGCCAGCTCGGTGCCGGGGCGTTGATCACCATCCTGGTCGTCTCGATCGTGCCCCTCGTGCTCAACACGGCCAGCGGACGCTTCGACCTGCCAACCACCAGCGTGAGCGAGTCGATGAGCGCTCTCGCGCCCGCCGCAGTGAGTAGCTACCGCGTGCTGTGGCTGGGAGATCCGTCGGTGCTGCCCCTCGCGGGCTTCTCCGTCGAGCCAGGGCTCGCTGCGGCGACGTCCCAGAACGGACTTCCCGGCGGATCGACCCTCTTCGCCGCGCCGGGCACCGGTCCCACGTCGGTGATCGCGACGTCGCTCGATGAGGCGCTCGCGGGTCGCACCGTTCGTCTGGGGGAACTCCTCGCGAGTGCGGGGATCTCGTCGATCGTCGTGATGAACAGCGCCGCGCCCGAGATCGCCGACGTGCAGTCCGCGCCCGAGCGCGACGCGCCCGCGGGCCTCGCCGCGGCGCTGGCGCGCCAGAGCGATCTGTCGCTCGTGCTGACCACGCGGTCGGCGTCGATCTACGCCGACGCCGCGTTCCACGGGGTGCTTTCTCAGGGCACGTCGACGTCGTCGGGTCCCGCGACGCAGGTCGCCCTGCCCGGGAGCACCTTCGGGCCGCTCGCCCTCAACGGCACGCCGGTGACCGCCGCGATGAGTCCGGCGAGCGCCTTCAGCCTCGAGGTCCCCGGGCGGCGCGTCACGCGCGGCGCCTCCGGCTGGGCGCCGACGTTCAGCCTGTCGGGTTCGGGATCCGCCACCGGGCACCTCGTGGTGCGCCGCTTCCCCTTCAACGGGATCCTCGCCGGACTGACCCTGTGCCTGTGGGCCGTCGTCTGGCTGGGATTCGGGTGGCTGCAGCGACTCGAGTGGCTGCTGCGCATCCGCAGCCAACGACTGGCGATCGCCCGACACGCGAGGCGCGACGATGCCTAGGTCGCGCGTCGCCGGGGTTGCCCTCGCGCTGGCTCTCGTCGCCACGGGCGCGGCCGCGACGACCCTGCGCACTTCCAACGTGGTGACCGCGACGACGACCGACTTCTTCGCGAGCGCCGAGTCGACGGCTCTCTACTGCACTGGCCTCGGGGCGGGAGCCACCAGCGGCCGGGTGGTCTTGACGAACCTCTCGGGCTCGTCGCGGGTCCTCGCGGTCGAAGTCGTCTCCAACACCGGCGGCCACGCCACGCGCAATGTGGTCCTCGCCGCGCACGCCTCGACCAGCGTCTCGCCGCAGGCCTGGGTGCCGGGCACGCTCTTCGGGCTGAGCGCCGTCGTGAGCGGCGGGGGCGTGGTGGGAGCGGCGGTGGCGGCCAACGCCACGGCCGTGGCGCCGTGCAGCGCCGGGGGCGTGAGCGACTGGTACGCGGCGGGCTTTGACACCCTGGTGGGTTCGAGCGCCGTGATCAGTCTGTTCAATCCCTCGGCGACCCCGGCGGTCGTCGACGTGACGACGGTGACGGCGAATGGCTTTTCGGCGCCTGCGCCCTTCCAGGGACTCACCGTCGGCCCCCACGCGGTGGTCGCGGTCAACCTGGCCACGCAGATCGTCGACACGACCAACGTCGGGGTTCACGTGAACGTGCTGCGCGGCGCGCTGGCGATCGTCGGCGTTCAGACCTCGGCCACCACGGCGTCGTTCAACCCGGGTCAGGGCGTCTTGTCCTCGACGGCGACCTTCCCGCTCGTGACGACCGCGGCGCACACGCGGGCCCAGGTGCGCATCGCCAACCCCAACGACGTGGCGACGTCGGTCACGGTCGCCGTCGCCCTCGGGACCTACCGGATCGCACCCGAGAGCGTCGACATACCTGCCTACGCGAGCGGCGTGGTGACCATCACGCCGAACTCGGCCATTCCGGCGGCGGGCTTCGCCTCGCTGAGGCTCACCTCGAGCGAGCCGGTCGCTGCGGCCCTGGCGGTCGGCACGACGGGCTACGCCCTCTCGGCTCCGGCCCCGTCGTCGCGCACGTGGCTGATCGCGGACTTCAGCGGCCGCGGATTCTCCCGGGCGGACCTCACCAACCTGGCCAAGGAACCCGCGAGCATTCGCGTCACCAACGTCGCCACGTCGGTCACCTACAGCGCCAGCCTGGCCGCGGGGGCGACGAGCGACCTGCGCGCCCTGTTGGCGGGCCTGAGCAAGTTGCAGGGTGCGACCCTGCTCGTGACGAGCGATCGGCCGGTGCAGGTGACGACGATCCTGCCCCTCTCGCCGGTGGGACCGGTCGTGGCGTCGGCGCTAAACGGCGGGTAGCGTCGGGGGCTGCCAGGTCGGCGCCGGCGCGAGGACCTCGGGCTCGACCCGGGGGGTCTTCGAGGTCAGGCTGCTCACCGTCTTGTTGGCTCGGGTGTGGACCGGTTCGCCGTGGGCCTCGTCGATGAGCTGCGCGGCCTCGTCACCGTCGATCGTCTCACGCTCGAGCAACGCGCGCGTGAGGGCCTCCAGGCCCCGCCGGTGCAGGGTCAGCACCTCAATGGCGCGCGCCTCTTGCTCGCGCAAGATGCGCTCGACCTCGTCGTCGATCATCTGGGAGGTGTGATCCGAGTAGTCGCGCGTGTGCATGAGGTCCTCGCCCAGGAAGACCTGGTTGTTCGAGCCCCAGGCCATCGGCCCGATCTCCTTGGACATCCCCCACTCGCGGACCATGCGCCGGGCCAGATCGGTGTTGCGCTGCAGGTCGTCGGCCGCACCCGTTGAGAGGTCGCCGTAGACGAGTAACTCAGCCACGCGTCCGCCCATACGCATGCACAGCGAGTCCTCGAGGTGCTGGCGCGACATGATGTGACGGTCCTCTTCGGGCAGGGTCATCGTCACCCCGAGGGCCATCCCGCGCGGAATGATCGTGAGCTTGTGCAGGGGGTCGGTCTTGTCGAGGACGTAGGCGAGCAGCGCGTGGCCCGACTCGTGGAAGGCGATGCGCTCGCGCTCGTCCTCGGTGAGGACCATCGAGTCGCGCAGCTGTCCCATCATGACCCGGTCGCGGGCCATCTCGAAGTCCTCCATCGAGATCGTCACCGAGTGTCGGCGCACCGCGTGCAGCGCGGCCTCGTTGACCAGGTTGGCGAGGTCGGCGCCGCTCATGCCCGGCGTGCCGCGCGCCACCATCTCCAGGCTGACGCTGGGGTCGAGGGGTTTGTCCTTGGCGTGCACCGCCAGGATCGGCAAGCGCTCGTCGAGGTCGGGCAGGGGAACCACGATCTGACGGTCAAAGCGGCCCGGGCGCAGCAGCGCCGGGTCGAGCACGTCGGGGCGGTTGGTCGCGGCGATCACGACGACGCCCTCGGTGGGGTCGAAGCCGTCCATCTCGTTGAGCATCTGGTTGAGCGTCTGCTCGCGCTCGTCGTGACCGCCACCCAGGCCGGCGCCGCGCTTGCGCCCGATCGAGTCGATCTCGTCGATGAAGACGATGGCCGGTGACTGCTTGCGAGCGGTGGCGAAGAGGTCACGAACCCGGCTCGCGCCGACGCCGACGAACATCTCCATGAAGTCAGAGCCCGAGACCGAGAAGAAGGGCACACCTGCCTCACCCGCGACCGCGCGCGCGAGCATCGTCTTGCCGGTGCCCGGCGGGCCCACGAGGAGGATCCCCTTGGGGATCATCGCGCCGATCTGGCGGTAGGTCAGCGGATTCTTCAGGAAGTCCACGACCTCGCTGATCTCCTGCTTGACCCCCAGGTAGCCGGCGACATCGGCGAACGTCGTCTTGGGACGGTCCTGGTCGAACTGCTTGGCCTTGGAGCGGCCCACCGACATCATGCCGTTCATCTGCCCGCGGGCCTGGCGTCCGGCGAAGATCATGAATCCGACGAAGATCAGGATCCAGATCAGGTAAGGCAGAAAAGTCGACGCGAAGCTCGACGGGTTGGCGAAGGTGACGGTGACGTTATTGGTGCGCAGGGTGTTGACTTCGTCGGTCAGGGTCGGGACGGGACCGTTGGACGTGTAATTGGTCCCGTCGGTGAGCTGGCCGGTGATCACGCCCGTGGCGTTGTTGATGCTGGCCGAGACGACCTGCTGGTTGCGCGCGTCGTGAATCAGCTTTGAATAGGGGATCGTCTTGACCGTCTTGCTCTGGAAGAGCGACGGGATGAAGAAGATGCCCAAGAAGAAGGCCACGATCGCGATGGTGATGAATCGCCGACGCGACTCGGGCGCCAACGGTCGGTTGGCCCCCGGCAGGAACTTTCTCAGGCCGGGCTTTTCAGGGGGTAGAGCACTCACTCCACCAATCTAGGGGCGCGGAGTCACATTGTTACTCGCGGGTCGAACCTCGCTTGTTAGCGTGAGGGAATGACCTCGCACGCCCCGGTACCGCCCGTGCGCTGGGGTGTCGTGCTCGGCGCCATGGTCGCGGGCTTCGTCGTGGGCGAGGTGGCGGGCACCCTGCTCGTCGCACTGCTCGCGGGGGTGTACCACTACCCGGGTGGGCTGGTG
>DATIVP010000024.1:0-1994 GCA_035465755.1 Acidimicrobiales bacterium
TCGTGCGGGATCGACTGGCTGGATCAGGACTTCGAGCGGCAGCATCCCGACTACATCGAGTCGCCCTGAAGCACCGAGGCCAAGCCGTGAGTGGCCTTGAGGGGTAGACGCAGCCCCAACCACGGACGCTCATCTCGTTCCCCCGCCCCCGTCCCCGTGAACTCGCCACGGGGCTGGGGTTATACACCTGAAAGCCAGACGAACTAAGTGTGCCAGCCGGACGACCACGAAAAGAGCTCGACGCTGAGCAGGTTTACAAGCTCGCTCGGCTGGGTTGCACCAACGACGAAATCGGCGATTTCTTCGGGGTCTCAGGCGAGACGGTGCGGCGCAATTACGTGGACGCTTTGACCCAAGGCCGCGCGGACCACAAAATCAGCCTGCGTCGATGGCAGACGAAACGAGCCCAGGCCGGCTCGGACACGATGCTGATCCACCTGGGCAAGCAGTACCTCGGGCAGAGCGAAAAAGTCGAAGCGAAGACGGAAGTTGCGTCGCCCGTCGTGATCCTCCCGCACAACGGACGCGATGAGCGACCGACCGAAGATCCAGCCCCAGCCGGGCCCGCAGAGTGAGTTCCTCGCCTCGTCCGCCGACATCGCCGTCTATGGCGGGAGTGCCGGCGGCGGGAAGAGCTGGGCGCTGCTGGTCGAGCCGCTGCGGCACATCATGACGGTGCCGGGCTTCAACGCGGTGATCTTCCGCCGGACCTACCCGGAGATCACCAACCCCGGCGGCCTCTGGGACCAGAGCAGCGAGCTGTACACGCCGCTGGGGGCGACGCCGCGGCAGGGCAACCTCGACTGGACGTTCCCGCCGCACGGCAACGCGATCAGCTTCCGGCATCTCCAGCACGAGGCCAACAAATACCAGTGGCAAGGAACCGAGGTCGCGTTCTTCGGCTTCGACGAGCTGAGCCATTTCACCGAATCACAGTTCACTTACGTTGCTCTGTCTCGCGGTCGCAGCACTTGCGGCGTTCGGCCCTACGTTCGGGCGACGACCAACCCCGACCCCGGCTGGGTCAAGGCGTTCCTCGCACCGTGGGTGGACCGCGAGTTCCCGGCCCCGGCCCGATCTGGCGAGGTCCGGCACTTTGTGCGAGAGCAGGGCAAACTGGTCTGGGTCGAGCCCGGCCACCAGGACGCCAAGAGCCTGAGCTTCGTTCGAGCGAGCATCTATGACAACCGCGTCCTGCTCACCCGCAACCCCGAATACCTCGCCAGCCTCAAGGCGCTGCTACCTGTTGAGCGAGCACGACTGCTGGACGGGGATTGGGACGTTCGACGCGAGGGGCTCGTCTATCCCGATTTTGAATCCTGCGTCGTGGCCGGCGAGCCTGCGGCAAGTCCAGACGTGGGAGGAATCGATTTCGGCTTCACTAATCCATTCGCCTGCGTCTGGGGTCATCTCGACCACGACGGCTGCCTGTGGATCACCGGATGCCGCTACGTGAGGCAATGCACCTTGCCCGTCCATGCCGAGGCGATACCGAGGGGCGTGCGGTACTGGTGCGACCCTGCCCAGCCGGAATCGAGGGTGGAGCTTCGCAATGCGGGGCACGACGCTGTGCCCTGCGTCCACCTGAGTGCCCGCGGCGCAGGCGGCGAGAAGCGGACGCCGATCCTTCACGGGATCGACCTGGTGAGCGAGCGGATCAGGACGGGCCGGCTCAAGGTGGTGCGTAACGCCTGCCTGCCGCTGATCCGCGAGGCCGGCATGTACCGCTACGACCCGTCGAAGGCGAGCGAGAACCCGGTGGACGAGGACAATCACGCCCTCGACAGCCTCAGATATTTAATCGTTGGGCTGGACCGCGGGCGGCAGGCTCCGTCGCCGGTCGTGGCCGTCGAGCCCAGCCCGGCCCCGGCGATCGATGACGACGACGAGAGGTACTGGCGATGACGTTCAACTACAGCGGCGCGGTCTTCGACGGCGTGACGCTCAGCGAGGAATCGAACATCTCATACGCCCTCGACACCGAGGTCTTCCTC
>DATIVP010000025.1:0-1870 GCA_035465755.1 Acidimicrobiales bacterium
GACCCCCCACGTCACCAACACGCGCGCCGCGGCCACCGCGGTGGCCAAGCACTACGCGAGTTTCGCGCCGATGTTCGGCATCGAGCAGGAGTACACCTTCTTCCAGGACGGGCGCCCCTACGGCTGGCCCGAGGTGGGCTATCCCGCCCCCCAGGGCCCGTACTACTGCGGCGTGGGCGGCGCCAAGATGCCCGGACGCGAGATCGTCGAGGCCCACACGGCCGCCTGCCTGCGCGCGGGACTGGCCATCGAGGGCACCAACGCCGAGGTGATGATGGGCCAGTGGGAGTTCCAGATCGGCGTGCTCGGCACGGTCGAGGTGGGCGACCAGCTCTGGACCGCGCGCTGGCTGCTCGAGCGCATCGCCGAGGACTTCGGCGTCGACGTCAGCTGGGACGCCAAGCCGGTGAAGGGCGACTGGAACGGCGCCGGGGCCCACACCAACTTCTCGACCAAGCAGATGCGAGCCGCCGGCGGCTGGGACGCGATCATCGCGGGCTGTGAGGCCCTCGGCACGCGGGTCAAGGAGCACATCTCCAACTACGGCGTGGGCATCGAGGAGCGCCTCACGGGCGCGCACGAGACCGCGCACTGGTCGAAGTTCTCCTACGGCGTGAGCGACCGCGGCTCGTCGGTTCGCATCCCCGGCGGCGTCGCGCGCGACAAGCGCGGCTACCTCGAGGACCGTCGCCCCAACGCCAACGTCGACCCCTACGTGGTGGCGCGTCTGATGGTCGAGACCATCTGCGGCGCGGCCAGCGCCAAGGCGCCGGCCGCGAAGAAGGCCCCCGCGAAGAAGGCGCCGGCGAAGGCGCCGGTCAAGAAGACGGCGCGGCGCTAGCCGCCACGAAGCCCGCCGCTCTCGGGCGGCGGGCTTCGTCATTTCGCGGGCCGAGGGAAGGTGCGAGAATGTCCAGCATGCAGAGCCAGGCCCAGTACGTGCTGCGAACCGTGGAGGAGCGGGGGGTGCGCTTCGTCCAGCTGTGGTTCACCGACGTCCTCGGGCGTCCCAAGGCCTTCCACGTCACCCCCGCCGAGCTCGAGGACGCCCTCGATCAGGGGATGACCTTCGACGGCAGCTCGATCGACGGCTTCAGCCGCGTGCGCGAGTCCGACGTGCTGGCCCGGCCCGACCTCACGACGTTCCAGCTGCTGCCCTGGTACGACGAGGGCGCCGGCGTCGCAAGGGTCTTCTGCGACATCGTCAACATCGACGGCACGCCCTTCGAGGGCTGCCCGCGCCAGCAGCTGCGTCGCGTGCTGGATCGCGCGCGCGCCCAGGGCTACACCTTCTTCGTCGCGCCCGAGGTCGAGTACTTCTACTTCGCCGCGGGTCACGGCCAGCCCGAGCCGCTCGACCAGGGCAGCTACTTCGACCTCCTGGCCGACGACACGGCGAGCCAGCTGCGCCGGCGCACGGTTCTCACCCTCGAAGAGATGGGCGTCGGCGTCGAGCACGCCCAGCACGAGGACGCCCCGGGCCAGCACGAGATCGACCTGCGCTACACCGACGCCCTCACCATGGCCGACACCGTGATGACCCTGCGCCTCGTCGTCAAAGAGCTCGCCCGCCAGGCCGGGGTCTACGCGAGCTTCATGCCCAAGCCGCTCGCTGGCGTGCAGGGCTCGGGCATGCACACGCACCTCTCGCTCTGGCGCGACGAGGAGAACGCCTTCATCGGCGACGGGCCCTACGGGTTGAGTGACGTCGCGACCAAGTTCATCGCCGGCCTTGTCGCCCACGCGCCCGAGATCACCGCGATCACCAACCAGTGGGTCAACTCCTATAAGCGCCTCGTGCCCGGCGTGGAGGCCCCGGTGGGCGCCGACTGGGCGCACCTGGACACGGCCGCGCTGGTGCGCGTGCCCT
>DATIVP010000026.1:0-3908 GCA_035465755.1 Acidimicrobiales bacterium
CTCGCGCGGTCAGCACAGCGGGGCCGTCAGCGGCGTCGCGCCCTCGTCGTTCCGTCTCCTTCGCCAGCTGCTCGACCGCGTCGAGGACTCGAGGACCGGCGACATCTTGGTCGACGAGCTCCTCGCCGAGATCCCCGACGCCCACGTCGAGGCCGCGCGCGCCACCGCCGAGGAGTTCGGCGACGTGACCGTAAGCGACCTGCCACTGCTCGACGGGGTCGCCCCCATGGGCGCCGGTGCGGCCGAGCGGATCCTTCGCTCGACGTGGTATCCCACGCTCTCGGTGGTGGGCATGGGCGGCGTGCCCGAGCCCGAGATCGCCGGCAACGTCCTGCGCCCCTTTACCACCGCCGTGCTGTCGTTCCGCCTGGCGCCGACGACCGACTCCACCGACGCGGCGCGCGCGATCGTCTCGGCGCTGTCGACGAACCCTCCCGAGGGCGCCGCGGTCGAGGTCGAGATGATCCAGGCCGCCGACGGCTGGATGGCCCCGCCCCTCGATCCGTGGCTCGACGACGCTCTGAGCGAGGCGAGCCGTGTCGCCTTCGGTCGCGAGGCGGGTTTCACCGGCGAGGGCGGGTCGATTCCTTTCCTGGCCTCGCTCGCCGCGCGCTTCCCCGACGCCGCCTTCGTGGCGACCGGCGTCCTCGGTCCCGATTCGAACGCCCACGGCATCGACGAGATGCTCGACCTGCCCACCGCGGTCGCCGTCACCAACGCGGTCACTCACCTGCTCGCGGCCTTCGCCGCGGCCGACGAGGCCCGCTAGCTCCTGGGGACGTCCTTCCAGGCGACGTTCTTGTCCGCGCGCGGCTCGCCCGGCAGACCCAGGACCCGCTCGCCGATGATGTTGCGCATCACCTCGCTGGTGCCGCCCTCGATGGAGTTCGCGCGCATGCGCAAGAAGGCCTTGCGCATGTCCCCGCTCGCCAGCGCCGTCTCGCTGGGGCGAATCAGCGGGTAGTTCGATCCGTAGAGCATCCCGTCCGCGCCCATCAGGTTCACGCAGAGCTCGCTGGTGCGCTGGTTCTCCTCGGCGAAGGCGAGCTTGGCGACCGATCCCTCGGGGCCGGGAGTGCCGGCCTTGCGCAGGTCGCTCGCGCGCCAGTTGGTGAGCCGCGCCACCTCGTTGCGCACCCACGCGCCCACGAGCTCAGCGCGCACCGCGTGGGCGTAGGCGTCGTCACGGGCGCCCCAGCGCTCGCGCCAGATCTTGACGGCCTCGCCGATGAGTCCGCTGCCGCGCGGGGGCACGGTGCCGCCGATGGAGACCCGCTCGTTCATGAGCGTGGTGATCGAGACGTTCCAGCCTTCGCCGACGCCGCCGAGTCGTCGCGCGTCGCTCACGCGCACGTCTTCAAAGAAGCACTCGTTGAACTCGGCCTCGCCGGTCACCTGGTAGAGGGGGCGCACGTCGACGCCGGGGTCGTGCATCCCGACGATGAAGGCCGTGATCCCCTTGTGCTTGGCGGCGTCGGGATCGGTGCGCGCGATCAGCAGCCCGAAGCTCGCCACGTGCGCCAGGGTCGTCCAGACCTTCTGGCCGTTGACCCGCCACTCGTCGCCGTCACGTTCGGCTCGCATGGCCAGGCCCGCCACGTCCGAACCGGCGCCGGGCTCGCTGAAGAGCTGGCACCAGATCTCCTCGCCGGTGAAGAGCGGGCGCAAGAACCTCTCCTGCTGCTCGTCGGTGCCGTGGATCACGATGGTCGGCGCGACCATGCCGTAGCCGATCACGTTGCGCATCGCGGCGTTGGGCGCGCCGGCCTTGGCCAAGCGGCGCAGCACGGTCTGCTGGTCGGTGGGGGTCAGTCCCAGCCCCCCGCGGCCCCGGGGAAAGTGGACCCAGGCGAGCCCACGGTCGAACTGGGCGCCGAGGAAGGTGACCGGGTCGGTCTCTCCCGGCGGGAAGTCCGCGATCAACTGGTCAATGGCCGCTTCAAGGGTTGCGGTGTCCATGTGCCTCCTCGTCGTCAACGCATACTACGCAGTAACCAGCGGTTCCACTAGAACGGTCGGATGGTGACTCGACGCATCCTCGCCACGTCCGGCGGCATGGTTCCCGGCCCCACCCAGATGACCGTGCGCCTCGGTGACATGGTGCTCGAAGCGCTGGCGATCACGGGGCGCACCCGTCCCCGGGTGTGCCTCGTCTACACCGCCAGTGGCGACGCCGCGACCTACTACGCCGCGAGCTACGAGGCCTTCAACGCGGCCGGCTGCGACGTGACCGAGGTGAAGCTCTTCCCCCAGCCCTCGGAGGACTTTGAACAACGCCTGGCGACCTCGGATCTCGTGTGGGTGGGCGGCGGCTCGGTCGCCAACCTGCTCGCGCTCTGGCGTCTGCACGGGGTGGACGAGGCGATGCGCGACGCCTGGGAACGCGGCGTCATCCTCTCGGGGGTCTCCGCGGGGAGCCTGTGCTGGCACGTGGGCGGCACGACCGACTCCTTCGGACCGACCCTGCGGGCCGTCACCAACGCACTCGGCTTCTTGCCCTACGCCAACGGCGTGCACTACGACTCCGAGGCCCAGCGCCGTCCGCTCTTGCACGAACTGGTCGGCGCGGGCGTGCTGCCGCGCGCCTACGCGACCGACGACCGCGTGGGGATCTGGTACGAAGGCGAAGAGGCGACCCGCGTGGTCGGCGACGTGGCCGGGGCTGTGGAACCGGCCGCCTACCTCGTCGAGCGCGTCGGCAACGAGGTGCGCGAGACCCGCGTCGCGATCGGCGAGTCGTTCAGCTAGCGCTGACCGGCTCGGGCAGCGCGCGGCGCAGCTCGTTGAAGCGCTCACTCAGCACCCGCGCCTTGCCGAGCGCGCCGCTCTGACCACAGGTCTCGAGCCAGTTCGCGAGCAAGATGTAGCCGTCTTCGGTGAGAACGGACTCGGGGTGAAACTGCACGCCCTCGAGGGGCAGATCGGCGTGGCGCACGCCCATGATCAGCCCGTTCGCGCGAGCGGTGACGACGAAGCGCGCCGGCAGCGTCGCCTCCTCGACCACCAGCGAGTGGTAGCGACCCGCGGCAAACAGCGGCGCGACGCCGGCGAAGAGGCCGGTGCCGTCGTGGGAGATCGCACTGGCCCGGCCGTGGACCAACTCGGGCGCGACGACCACGTTGCCGCCGAAGGCCTCGGCGAGGGCCTGGTGCCCGAGGCAGACCCCGAGCAGGGGCAGCGAGGCGCGCGCGCAGTAGTGGATGATGTCCAGGCAGTTGCCGGCCTCGCGCGGGTGTCCCGGACCGGGCGAGATCAGCACGCCGTCGAAGTGCCCGGCCGCGACGTCCTCTACGGTCACCTCGTCGTTTCTCGCGACGTGCACGCTTGCGCCGAGTTCGCCGAGGTACTGCACGAGGTTGTAGACGAAGGAGTCGTAGTTGTCGACGACGAGGATCGATGACATAGCCAGAGTGTAGGGGTCGCCCGTCTAACCTTTGGTCGTGGCCGACCTCTCCGAGAGCGATTTTCTCGACCTGGCTAACGCGGGCTACAACGTCATCCCGCTCTACGAGACTCTCCAGCTCGATCGCGAGACCCCCGTCTCGCTCTATCAGCGCTTCGCCGACGCCGCCATCTTCCTGCTCGAGAGCGCGTCACTGGGTGAGACGACGGGCCGCTACTCTTTCGTCGGACTCGACCGGCGCTGGCGCGTCACCACCAGCCAGGGTCGCACGCTCGTCGAGGGTGCGACGAGCTCGCTCGAGGCCGGGCCCCTCGAGGTGGTGCGCCATCTGCTTTCGCGCTACCGCGCCTACCAGCCAGCCGGTCTACCCGACTTTCTCGGCGGCGCGGTGGGATTCGTCGCCTACGACTACGTGCGCCGCCTGGAGAGGCTCGAGCGCGATCCCGGCGAGGATCCCTGGCCCGACGCCGACTTCTCCTTTCCCGGGGCGCTGCTGATCTGTGAC
>DATIVP010000027.1:0-3402 GCA_035465755.1 Acidimicrobiales bacterium
CGAAGGGCCTCTCGCCGTCAAAGCGCAACGTGAGATAGCGCGTGGCGCCCACGACGCGCCCGCTCGCCCCGTCGCGCTGGACGCAGGGCACCGTCTCGTCGCGCGGGCGCTGTCCGAGCAGGTCGGCCACGTAGGCGGCCGCGCCGGCGAGTCCGTCGGGGACCACGGTGTAGTCATAGGTCGCGCGGTCCTCGGCCGCGGCCGCGGCGAGCTCGGCCACGTGGGCCTCGCCCAGGGGCTCGAGGCACACGAGGCGTCCCTCGAGGGTCGGCGCGTCGAGTCTCACGCGCGCACCTTGGGGGTGCGGCTGCGCCCGAGCAGGCTGAAGGCGACCAGGCTGGCGGCGACGTAGAGGACCCAGACGGCGCCCTGGAGGATCGTCGGGTGGTCGGCGTAGCCGAGGAAGGAGTGCAACAGGTCGCCCAGGTTCGAGGACTCGGCGAGCGCGCCGCTCGTGTTCCAGAGCACGTGGGTGCCAAAGGGCAGCCAGCCCAGCTCCTGGAGGTTCTGGATGGCGTCCACCAGCAGTCCGGCGGCGAAGAACATCAAGAGGACCCCGAGGACGCGAAAGAAGATCTTGAAGTTGAGCCGCGTGCCCAGCCGGTAGATGGCGACCGCGAGGGCGAGCGCCACGGCGAGGCCCAACAGCGCGCCGATCAAGAGGCCGTTGCCCTGCAGGGGCGTCGCCGCCTGGCGCGTCGAGGCGAAGATGATCGCCAGCGTGAAGACCATCGTCTCGAGGCCCTCGCGCCCGACCGCCTGGAAGGCCAGCAGCCCCAGGCCGAAGCGCTCCGAGCGCGATAGCGCGAGGTCGCTGCGGCTGCGCAGCTCGCCGGCCATGGTGGGCGCGTGCGCGTGCATCCAGAGCGTCATGCCGGTCAGGATCGCGGTGGCCAGCACGTAGGTCGTCGTCTCGAAGTAGGTCTGGACGTTGGAGCCGTTGTAGCGCTCGATCAAGAGGTAGGCGGCCACGCCGCCGATGGCGACGAGGCCCAGGGCCGAGGCCACGCCCCAGTAGACGTCGCGAAAGCGCTGGCGCTGGTCGATCTTGGCCAGGTAGGAGAGCAGGATCGCGATGATCATGGACGCCTCGATGCCCTCGCGCAGGAAGATCACGAAGGTGGGCAGCACGTCTAGCGTTCCTCGCAGAGTCGATTCACCAGAGCAGGCTAACGGCCGACCAGCGAGATGGGACTAGCCCTCGCCGTCGAGCAGGCGGTTGATCACGGACTCGGGCACCACGTCGACCAGGCGCGACAGCGCGCGGTATCCCATCTCGGCCGGGCCGGAGCGGTCGTTGCGCATGAGATTGGCCATCACCGCGAGCAGCTCGCGCATCAGGGGTTCGATGCGCATGCCCACCCCGACGCAGGCGGCGAGGATCGCCGGTTCGCTAATCAGTCGCACGAAGGCGCGCGCCACCTTGTAGTACTCGCCGTAGGCGGACTCCAGGCGCTCGTCGTAGAGCGCGAGCAGGGAAGCGTCCTCGTTGACGAGCGCCTCGCCGAGCACGCCGGCCGCCAGGCGCCCCGTCTCATAGCCGTAGGCGATGCCCTCGCCGTTGAAGGGATTGATCGTGCCCGCGGCGTCGCCGATCACCAGCGTGTTGCTGCCCACGCGCGGCCCGCGCGCGAGGCCCATCGGCAGGCGCCCGCCCGTCGGTTCGGAGAGCTTCGTCGACTCACTGAGTCCCCAGGACTGCGCCACCTGGGCGACGAAGTACTCCTGGAGCTTGGTCGTGTTCACGCCCTTCCACTTGCCCCCCGTCGAGAGCAGGCCGACGCCGACGTTCACGCGTCCATCGCCCAGGGGGAAGATCCAGCCGTAACCCGGCACGACCTCGCCCTCGGGGCTGCGGATGTCGAGGTGCGACTCGATCCAGGGCTCGTCGTGGCGCTCGCTCGAGTAGTAGCCGCGTAGTGCCATGCCCATCGGCCAGTCGCGCACGCGCTCGACGCCGAGCGCGCGCCCGAGGCGAGAGTTCTGCCCGTCGGCGACGACGACGTAGGTGGCGCGCACGTGGGCAACGTCGCCGGTCTTCGCGTCGCGCACGCTCACGCCGGCCGCGCCGGGCAGCCGTCCGGTTGACGCCTCGCCCATCTCGAGCAGGTCGGTCGCCTCGGCGCCGACGACGACGGTCGCGCCCACGGACTCGGCGTGTGCGGCGACGAGGCCGTCGAGATCGAAGCGGGTGATCGTGTAGCCGTAGTCGGGAAAGACCGGGTGCTCGGGCCAGGCCAGTTCGAGGCTCGCGCCGAAGCCGAAGGCGCGAAGTCCGTCGTAGCGGTGCCCGTGCGCGGCGAGCTCGTCGGCGAGTCCCATCTCATTGAGCTGGTGCACGCTGCGCGGGGTGAGTCCGTCGCCGCAGGTCTTCTCGCGCGGGAAGGTCTTCTTCTCGATCAGGCACACCGACCAGCCGGCCGCGGCCAGCCAGTAGGCGCACGCCGAGCCGCTCGGGCCGCCGCCGACGATGACGACGTCGAAGTGGCGAGTGGGAATCTCAGCGACGCGTAGCACTCGACCACATTAGGGCGAGGTGACGTCACCTTCTTGATGTGTCGTCGCGCAAGGACGAAGGACCCGGCCCGCGGCGCGAAGAGCGACCCTGTCGGGTCTGGTAGAAATGATGAACGTGGACCAGTACCTGCCGATATTGGGACTGCTCATTCTCGGCGTGGTCTTCGCCTCGGGTTCGCTGGTCGCGTCGTCGATGTTGGCGCCGCGCAAGCGCCTGACCGAGGCGAAGCTCGCGCCCTACGAGTGCGGCATCGTCCCCGAGATAGACCCCCCGCTGCGGTTCCCGGTTCGCTTCTACCTCGTGGCCATGATCTTCGTGATCTTCGACATCGAGGTCGTCTTCTTGTACCCCTTCGCGGTCGTCTTTCGCCAGCTCGGCGCCTTCGCCCTGGTCGAAGTCCTCGCCTTCTCCCTGGCGGTCTTCGCCGCCCTGCTCTTCTTGGTGTCCGAGGGTGCTCTCACGTGGGGTCCCGTCAAGCACCTGACCCCGGGGCTGCCCGCGCGCACCTCGTCGTCGACCATCGTGCGCCTGGGCGCGGACGTGGAACGGGTGGCCTAGTGGCGTTAGAGGACCTGCAGCACAACTTCATCACCGGGCGCGTCGAGGACCTGGTGCGCTGGGCACGCCGCGCGTCGCTCTGGCCGGCGTCCTTCGGCCTGGCGTGCTGCGCGATCGAGATGATGGCGACGGGCGCGGCCGACTTCGACCTCGCGCGCTACGGCATGGAGGTCTTTCGCGCCTCGCCGCGCCAGAGCGACCTCATGATCGTCGCCGGGCGGGTCTCCCAGAAGATGGCCCCGGTGCTGCGCCAGGTCTACGACCAGATGATGGAGCCCAAGTGGGTCATCTCGATGGGCGTGTGCGCCTCGACCGGGGGACTGTTC
>DATIVP010000028.1:0-4245 GCA_035465755.1 Acidimicrobiales bacterium
GGATGATCGCGACCGCGTAGTTGGGGATCACCCCGTAGAAGAAGGCGAGGATCCAACCGAAGAGGTGGAAGATCGGCTGAAATACTGTACCAATTGTATGGAAAAACGACGCCATTACTGAGCGCTCCTTGTCTTATGTGGCTCCGGCACTAGATCGACGCCGTGAGGACCGAGTGGCCGGCACCGGCTGAGTCGGCGCAGGGCCAGAGCCGACCCGCGCAGGGCCCCGTGAACCTCGATCGACTCAGCGGCGTAGTTCGAGCACGACGGATAGAAACGGCACGGCGACGGCCGCCCCGAGGTGAACTTCTGATAGATCGCAATGGATCGTCCGAGAAGGCGCGCCAGGGGGGACTTAGAGGACACCGGCCCCCCGGAGGGCTTCGTGAAGTTGGGAATGGAGTTCGTCATAGGTGAGATCCTTCGCCCGGATGTCGCACTTGACCAGGAATAATCCTTGCTGCAAGTCGCTCGACACACCGTCGAACATCGCTCGGAGGCGACGTCGAAGCCGGTTTCGCACCACCGCCGATCCCACCTTGCGGCTGATCGCGAAGGCCACCTTCACCCCGTCGCCCTCGATCCCAACGAAACTGATTCGTAGAGACCCACTGCGACCTCGCGCACTGGGGCGCGAGAACTGGGCGAACTGGCGTCGGGTGCGAACCCGACCCGGCACGAACCTAGACCGTCAATTCGTGACGGCCCTTGTCACGACGGGCCTTCAGGATCGCGCGCCCGGCGCGGGTGCGCATGCGCGCCCGAAAACCGTGGGTCTTGGCCCTCTTTCGCTTGTTTGGCTGGTACGTACGCTTCACAGAAACCTCATCTCACATGGTGTCGTTATGCGCCGCGACGGCTCCTGGAGCTTCGCGTACGCCACGTGGGCGCAATCTTACCCCACGGCAGAATTCCCCCCGGCACGAAGTTGAAAAGAGGAGTATGGTGGCTGCCCCGGGGGCAGTACCAAAGTCGCCGGACAGAGATCGTGCTTGTGGATAATGTCGGATTCTGGCTGTGGAGGAAGATTGTGCAGAGTGGGGAAGAGGTCTGGTCAGTACTTCGTGATTCCTTACGTGGCAACGCTTCTGAGGCGGTGTGGTCGGCCGGGCTCAACACGTTGCGCCTTGTGGATTACCGAGATAACGAGCTTGTGATCGGCGCGCCGAACCAGATCCAACTCCAACGGGTGCAGCAGCGCTACCTGCCTTTCATCACCGAGCAGGTTCATCAGGTCGTCGGCGATCACGTGAACGTCTCACTCACCTTGAGTGACGAGTCGGTGACGACGAGCTCGTCAGAGGACGCGCCTGCGCGCGAGGAGACGACCGCCGTCGCGTTCGCACCGAGCGTCGATCGTCCCGCGCGACTGGACCCGCGCATGACTTTCGACTCCTTTGTGCCGGGATCATCAAATCGCCTCGCGTTCGCGGCGGCGCAGTCTGTCGCCGAAACCCCTGGTCGGGCCTATAACCCGTTGATGATCTACGGCAACTCGGGACTCGGAAAGACCCATCTCCTGCACGCGATCGGCAACTACGTGCACGAGAACTACCCGGGTCGCAAAGTGTTGTACGTCTCGACCGAGACGTTCCTCAACGACTTCATCCGCGCCATCCAGACGCGCACGCAGCTCGCGCTCCATGAGCGCTACCGCGAGAACGACGTCCTCTTGATCGACGACATCCAGTTCATGGAAACCCGTGGCGAGACGTTTCACGAGGAGATCTTCCACACCTACAACGCACTCCACGGCGAGGGCAAGCAGATCGTGCTCACGTCGGATCGCTCGCCGCGCGACCTCGCGGGACTACAGGAGAGGTTCCGCAGTCGTCTCCTGCAGGGACTCGTCACCGAGATCGACCAACCCGACCTCGAAACGCGCATCGCCATCCTTCATTCGAAGTCTGAGCGCGAGGGGATCGAACTTCCCCGCGACGTCGCTGAGTGGATTGCCCAGCGCGTGCGCGACAACATCCGCGAGCTCGAGGGCTCGGTCACCATGCTGCGCGCCTTTGCGAACCTGCGCCAAGAACCGATCACACTGGACCTGGCCAAGAGCCACCTCACCAATCTGGGTCACGAGCAGGTGTCGCTGAAGCCAGAGACGATCCTGTCGGCCGTCTCGGACTTCTACGGCCTCTCCGTCGAAGAGATCCGGGGCTCGAAGCGCCTCCGCCCCTTGGTGCACGCCCGCCACGTCGCGATGTACCTGATCCGCGATCTGCTGGACAACTACTCCTATCCCATGATCGCGCGCATCTTCGACGGTCGCAACCACACGACCGTCATCAGCGGTGTGGAGAAGATCAAGGAGCAGCTCTCGTCGAACAGCGAGCTGCTCTCACAAATCAATCAGTTGAAGCGCCAACTACAGGGGGAAACCAGAGTTTGAAATCTTGTGTGAAACCCCGCGTGAGGTCTGTTGGTTTCACGTGGAGCGCCAGTGCGTCATCCACATCACTCCAACGTTGAAGTCGTAGCGTTGCGACTTCTCTCCACACCAACCCACAACGGCTTGTGCGGAAAACAAACCATTTGATCAGGAACAACGATCATTCAACCCAGAATCCACAGACCTACTACTGCTATACCTTCAGAATTGACACATCACACACGCAGTCGCCATAGAAAGGCAAGCCGATGAAGTTCAGATCAGAACGTGACCTGTTGGTTGAGGCGTTGAGTGCAGCCAGTCGCGTCGTGGCCACCCGCCTCGTCGGAGCCACGTCAGGGATCCTCCTTTCGCTGACCAACAACCAACTCACCGTCACAGGAACCGATCTGGACATCACCGTGCGCAGTGTGGTTGATGTGATCGGCATCGAAGACGGTGCGGTCGTGGTCCCCGCACGGCTGATCGTTGACGCGGTGCGTTCACTCGAGGCTGGTGCGGTCACGGTCGCCGCCCAGGACGAGAACGTCGAACTGAGCCTGGGCCGTGCGAAGTTCTCCTTGCGCACCTTCGCTGTCGTTGACTACCCCAACTTGCCCCCCGTGACCGGAGCGGTCATGACGACTCCCGCCCTCGATCTCATTCAAGGGATCAACCAGGTAGTGCGAGCGGCGGCGAGCGACGACGCACGCCCGTTGTTGACGGGCGTGCTCTTCACGACCGAGAACGGCGACCTGCGCCTCATCGCAACCGACTCGTACCGCCTGGCGGTGCGCGACGTGCCGGGGGTGCGCGATCTGGTCGGCTCCCACGATGTGCTGGTGCCGGCGCGAGCCCTCCAGGAACTTCAGCGCGCCGCCGCGTCCCTGGTGGCTGACTCCGAGATCGGAGTGACCTTGACCGACGCCGAGATCTCCTTTGTCGTGGGACGCACGAGCATCTCATCTCGCCTGATCGACGGCAACTATCCCTCCGTGCTACAACTCATTCCGGCGAGTTATCCGAACCAGTTGCGCGTCGCCAAGGACACCCTGCTGACCTCACTGCGTCGGGCCAAGCTGTTGGCCAAGGATTCCACCTCGTCCGTGCGCCTGTCGATGCAGGACAAGAACGTCGAGATCCGCACCCAGAGTCACGACGCGGGTGACGTCGAGGACAACGTTGACGCTGATTACGTCGGTGAGGAACTGACCATTGCCTTCAACCCGAACTTTCTCATCGACGGCATCGAGGCCGTCTACGGCGACGAGATCATCCTCGAGATGTCCGACTCCGTGCGCCCGGCGATGGTCCACGGGGTCGAAGACACCCGTTTCCGCTACCTGCTGATGCCGGTGCGGGTCCAGTAGCCCGACTCGCGTGGGGCTTCACGAACTCGAGGTCCGGAGATTCCGGTTATTTGACCACCTGGTGATTCACCCCGACCCCGACGCGGTCACGGTGTTCGTCTCGCCCAACGGCACCGGTAAGACCTCGGTGCTCGAAGCGGTCTACGCGCTGGCGACGGCGTCATCATTTCGCACGAACGCGGCGAGCGACATGATCAAGAACGGCGAGGACCTAGCCGAAGTCCACGGCGTGCTCTTTCACCTCGAGCGCCGCGTTGGTGTCGATCTCACGCTCACCCGCGGTGTGCGAACGACAAAGAAAATGCTGGTCAATGGGCAAAAACCACGTTCGCGTGCCGACCTCTCCGAGGCCCTGCCGATCACCATCTTCACCCCCGAGGGCGTCGACGTCATCCGCCAGGGTCCCGAGCACCGTCGCTCCTTCCTCACGACGCTTCTCACCGACGTGGATCTCACCACCGGCGAGGTGATTGAGCGTTTCGCGCGGGTGCTCAGCCAGCG